>JAIEPP010000637.1 GCA_019748335.1 Xanthobacteraceae bacterium | reverse complement strand
TCGGATCGTCGAGCTTGAGGCCCAGATAGTCGCGGCCCTCGTTGGAGCGCTTGGACCAGGCGGCGCCGATTTCCGCGCGGCCGACCAGAACCCGGTGGCTGGGGGCGTTCTCGCCGGTGGCGCGGGTGTCGGGGACGATGCGCACGCCCTTGGCTTGGACGCTGAGGGTTACGATTTCGCCGGTGAACTCGTTCGAGCCGGTCTTCTTGAAGGTGCCGATGGTCGCCATTGTAAGTCTCCGTTTCGTTTTCGGGACCGCTCCATTGCGGCCTCGATGGCGATCGACAGGCCGGAGGCGACCGACGCCGCATCGCTTGCGACCGGAGCAACGCGGAGGATGGCAGGAACGACTTTGTTGTTTCGCGAGGAATGACGGCCTTGGCCGGCAGGGGAAGAAAGTCGGGACGCGCCGTTGCGGCATAGGCGGTCGAGGCGCAGCCGTCCTTCGGTCAGATCAGGCCATTGGAGAGGCCGTTCGGAGCGGTCTGGAGACAATCAGGAACGGAAGATCATGGCGACCCGGTCGCAACCAGCAGACGGCGCAAGCTGAAGATCATCTGCGACCCGTCCTCCCCTTGTACAGGCGAGGGTCGAGCTTTCGTTTCGAAGTCGGCCAGTGGAGATGACGCCCTCGACTTCGTGTTGCACCGTTCCCGCGCACAGAGGCGCCGAGCAGAAATCCGGGCGCTGTTGAGGCGGCCGCACGATGGGCTTCAGTCAGGTTCCGGTGACGCGGCTCCCTCTCCAACTGCACAACGCTGAGGGCTGAAACCCCCGACTGGTCGTCCCGGCGACGGTTCCGTCGTGGTGTCAGGCTGGTGCAATGCCCTGGCTGGACGGGCCGGTGCTTGCCATCCCAGCGACGCGCGCGAACGCGGTGACGCCGACCGCGACCGCACCGATGACGGAGAACACGAGCTGCCAGGTCTCCGACGGCATGGTGTGTTTCACGATGCCATGCGTGGCGTGGAAGCCGGCGATCGCCGCGGGTGCGACAAATGCCAGCGCGATCAGCAGGCGTGCCCAGAGCGGGCGGACAATTCCAAGCAAGAGCTGCCCCACGCCCAACGTCAGGCCGGCGCCGAGCATGCCGATAAGGATGGCGCCGAGCCAGCCCGCGCCAGTGTCATAGGCCCAGGTGCCGGCGGTCACGCCCGCGAAGAATGGCAGTGCGAACACCGCGAGCGTGAACAGCAACCAGCACAAGATGCCGATGGCTGCGAAGGATAGGACAATGCCGAGGATAATCATGGTGGTGTCTCCGAAAGAGCAAATTCTGACGGTCGCGCCTTCCACCACCACCACGGCGCATTCGGGAGCATAGCAAAAGCTGTGCTCCGTCGGGAGCGGAAACCGCAGGGGTCTCCGCGTCGCCTGGAAGGGTGGCGCGCCGTCATGGCGCGAAGGGATCGACCTCGTGGACGATCTCCGAGACGTCGCCGTCGTATTCGTTTGCGGGTGTCACCGAGAGAGTGCCGTCGCCCGCGCGGAAGATGACGATGACGGCCATCAGCGTGGTGGCGAGGCTGAAGGCGAAGGCGTGTGCGTCGGGGAAGGACATCGATCCGGCTCCTGTTTCGAGCGGAGGACCATCCCCCCGCTGACAGGCGCCCGATGTGTTCGGCCGATGGCCGCAATCACCGCGCAGGCAACGCCGGCGCGGCGGCACGCTATGCGTAGTCCGACCCTTTACGGGTTGATGGCGTCAGGCCATCGGCTGGACCAAGGACCAGCGCCATTCAGCGGGGAGTGGTCTTCTCCGGGCTGGAAGCCGAGTCGATGTGGCCGTGACGTTGGTGAAGCCGTACTGTCTGCGCGAGCTGCCGTGCGACCTCACCTGCGTCATCCGCAAAGCCTGGTGGCCATTTCCTCGACGGCTCGCGCTGAAACCCGCCACGCTGAAAATGCGGATGGAGGTGGCTGATAATCCACTCGATGCGTGAAGGAGGCACCAAGCCGGCTTGAGCCGAATAATGGAGTGCCTTGGCGAGATCGTGCCCGATGTTCGCGCGGTTCCAAACATCATCGGTCGCGACGTTAAGCAGATAGGATTTGAGGAGGAGTTCGATGGCAATTGCAATCGCATGAAGGGCTTGATTGTCGAATCCTTGATCCGCCGCCCATTCGGCGGCTGCAGCCTTCACGGTGGCATTCTCCAGGAAAACCGCAGCGAGAACGGCGTCCGAACGTGCCGGTTTCGGGAGTGGCTTCAGTCGCTGCATTCGTTGCGTTATGCCATAGGCTTGGCCGTTTAGCAGGTGCCCGATGCGGCGGCGCTTACGCGCCGCCGAATTTCCACACCGGGATGCCGAGCTTCTTGGCTTTGTCGGCGAGGTTGTCATTGATGCCGGTGCCGGGGAAGTGCAGCACGCCCTTCGGCAGGATTTGCAGCATCTCGTCATTGCGTTTGAAGGGTGCTGCCCGGCCGTGCTTCGTCCAGTCGGGTGCAAAGCCGATCTGTGGGACATTGCGATTCCTGGCCCAGAGAGAAGCGATCTTCTCGGCACCCTTCGGCGACTTGCCGTGGATCAGCACCATGTCGGGGTGCTTCTCGTGAACCTGGTCGAGCTTGGCCCAGATGAGGTGATGGTTGTCGAAATCGAGCCCGCCGGTGACGGCGATCTTCGGTCCAGGCGGCAGGAGCACTTCCTGCTCGGCACGCTTCTTCGCCATGATGAAGTCGCGGCTGTCGATCATCGCCGAGGTGAGGTTGCGATGATTGACCTTCGATCCTGACCGCGGGAGCCAGGCTTTGCCGACCTGGCGTTCGTAGTGCTCGGCGGCCTGGTCGCGCATCAGTTCGAAGGCGGTCTGGCGTTCGACCTGTGTCTTGCCCTCGGCGATCAGGCGCTCGAGATCGACCGACTTCACCTCGCTGCCGTCCTGTTCGCGTTGGGAGCGCTTTTGGGCCTGCTCGTTGTCGTCGAGCTCGCGGTTGATCCGTTCGGCGGCGCGATGAAAGACGTTCACGGTCGACCAGAGGAGATCGTCGAGGTCGGGTTCGAGGCGCGTGTCCTCCAGGGTCACGATCAGGGCGTCGAAGATGTCGGCGACCGCGCCCGCGACCGCGTTGCCGTCCGGCAGAAGCCGCTGATCGGGTTCGTCGGCGAAAGGCCGGTAGCCGTGGAGCTGCAATTCGTTGAGGACGTGGTCAGTCGGTGAGGATTCGTGGTGCGGTTCGTAGTCGTCGAGATCGCGCATCGGATGCTCCGTCGGATGGACCGCGACCGTCGCGGCCTTCATGGCGACGAAGCACACCGGCGGGGCGGCCCTGCACCCGGAGCGCGAGCGAGGGCCGGAGCGTCAGCGGAGGATGGCGGAGGCCGGCTATTTTGTTTCGCGATGGAAAGCGGCCCCTTGGGGCCGCGCCGGAAAATAGTCGGCCGCAGCCATTGCCGGGCCGGCCTGCCTGTGGGCCGATCGCCCTCTCGAAGGCCGAGGCGCGGTCCTCTCCGATCCGCTGCGTCTGAGCGAGTACGGCGGCGGGGCCGCTGCCGCTTCCTTACCGGCTATGCCGCCAGCGCCATGAAGCGTGCGACGTCCTGCGGCCCGAGCTGTACCCGAGTCTGACTGCGCAATGTCGCGATGCCGAGGGTGCGGAGATCCTCGTTGAAGTCCCCGAGCTGTGGAGAGATCACGATCGCCTCGATCCCGGCCGCGTTCGCCCGTTCGATCAGGCTGTCACGCGCACCATCGCCTGCCGGATCGTCATCGCGCAGGATGTAGAGCCGCCGCAGCGTGTCCGGGAACAGGATGGCGGCGAGATGTGCCGCGGAGAGCGCCGCCACCATCGGCATGTTGGGCACGACCTGGCGGATTGAAAGGACCGTCTCGATGCCTTCGCCGGCTGCCATCACTTCGCCACCAGCGCCAAAGCGGACCGCGTTGCCGAGGAGATCGCCCATCGCCCGGCGCGGGGTTTCGAATGGCGCCTTGTCGTGGCGTCGTGAGTCGAGCCAGGTGCGATGCGCCCCGGTGATCATGCCGTCGAGGTCAGTGACAGCGGCGATCATGGCCGGCCAAGTCTCGGTCGGCGCATGCTCGTCCGGGCGATAATAGCAGTGCGGGTGGAAATACAGATTTCCGGCTCCACGGAGATCCGTAATGCCGCGTTGCCGGAGATACGCCGCGACGATTGTGCCCGCAATCGGCTGCGACATGCGGATGAGGCGCCGTGCGGCTTCGGGCGATCCATGTGGTGCGGGCGCCAGCGGCTGGAAGGCGGAGGGTTCCGGCGCTGGTGGTGGCATGCTGAGGAAGAGCCGAGCCTCGTCGGCGACATCCTTGAAGTCGATGAGGCCGCAGCTCTCGCGGATGACGTCGAGGAGGTCTCCATGCTCGCCGGTAGCGGCGTCAGTCCATTTCCCGGCGGGGCCTTTGGGCGAGTCCTTGAGCCGGACGTACATCGAGCGGCCCTTAGTGTTACGGGCGTCGCCCACCTGCCAGTAGTTGCCCTGACGGTGGCCATTGCTGAGATAATGGCGGCACACCGCCTCGGCCTGTCGGCCGAGACGTTGCGCGAGATCGGATGCGTCGAGACGGGCCATCACGCTGCCTCCCGCTCGCCGACGCGCTGGATCGGGTAGGTGCCGATCAGCTTGCCGATGATGGTCGCGCCGTCCGCGCCGACGGGCACGAAGAAGCGGAGCTTCCACGAGATGATCTCGCTGAAGAGGCCAAAGGCGCGCAGGCGCTCGCGCATCGCGTCGGTGAAGCCGGAGAGTTCGATGCGATCGGCGCCCATGACGCGCACGCGACGGAGTTGGAGGCCTTCGGCGAGATCGAGGATTGTCTTGCCCTCGATGAGCGCGGCATAGGCATGGTCGGCGGACAGGTTCGTCGTTCCGACTGTCGTGGCGTTGGCGACCCATGCGGGCGACACGCGGCGGCCGATGATCCGTTCCCCGTCATCGGTCTGGAGCCGATAGACACGGCTCGACTCGTTGGGCAGCCGCTTCCAGATCGGCAGCAGCAGGCCAGCGACGATGTGGATCGTGGAATCGGAATAGGCTGGCACCTCCGCGATCTCGGCGTTCCAGGCGGCGGTGAACTCGGCGCGACTGGCGGCGATCCAATGGCTTTCGTCCATCATGCGGATGGAGGCGTGATGCTGCTCCATCGGCCGGATCAGCCGCACGCGGCGTTCGATCTCCCCGTCGTCGAGCATCAGCGAAGGCGCTGGAAGCTGAACCGCGGCGCGGTGGGAGCGCTCGTTGACCAGCAACTTGGCGACCGGATCGTCGAGCCAAGCCATCGCCTCCTCGGCGGTCATCGGCCGGTTGCGCTCGCGCTGTTGGATGGTCAGCAGGCTGGTTTCCGCGCCGGTGCCGGGATGGGTGTAGATGGTCTGGCGATCGGTGACGACGAAGCTCTCCGCGCGCAGCGTCTCCAGTCCGATGTCGTAGATGCCGGCGGCGATCGCGCCCTCGACCTTGGCGGTCAGAAGCTGCTCGAAGGCGGCGAACAGGACGTCCTGCAGGTCGATGGTGAGCGCGAGCAGGCGGTTGAGAAAGGTTGTGATCGGCGGGAGCTCGTCCTTGATGCCGTTGTCGTCCATCAGCTTCAGGCCGGTCGTGTCCTCGAACCGCTGGAGCGAGCACCCTTCGATCTTGCCGCGGACGATCAGGATGTAGAGCTGGCGAAGCGCATCGCGCGCATAGTGGCTCTCCAGATTGTCCTCGGGTCGGAACAGGCCCTGGCCGCCGGTCTGGCGCTGTCCGCGCGTGATCGCGCCCAGCGTGTCGAGCCGGCGCGCGATGGTCGATAGGAAGCGCTTCTCCGCCTTCACATTGGTCGCGATCGGACGGAAGAGCGGCGGCTGCGCCTGGTTGGTGCGGTGGGTGCGGCCGAGGCCTTGGATCGCGGCGTCGGCTTTCCAGCCCGGCTCAAGCAGATAGTGGACGCGAAGCCGCGTGTTCCGTGCCGACAGCTCCGCATGGTAGCTGCGGCCCGTACCGCCGGCATCGCTGAACACGAGCACGCGCTTCATGTCGTCCATGAAGGCCTGGGTCTCGGCGAGATTGGCGGACGCCGCGCGGGTCTCGACCACAAGGCGCTGTCCCTTGCGCACGATACGACGCGAGCGGCCGGTGACTTCGGCCACCACGTCCGCGCCGAAATGCTGGACGATCTGGTCGAGCGCGCCCGGCACCGGCGGAAGGCTCGCGAGTTTCTCGATCAGCTCGGTGCGGCGGGCGACCGCCTCGCGGCTCTCGACCGGCTGGCCGTCGCGAAAGACCGGACGCGAGGACATATTGCCCTCGCCGTCGCTGAAGGGCTCGTAGAGCTGCACCGGGAAGGAATGGGCGAGATAATCGAGGACATATTCGCGGGGCGTGATGTCGACGCGAATGTCATTCCACTCCTCGGTCGGAATTTCGGCCAAGCGCCGTTCCATCAG
>JAIEPP010000396.1 GCA_019748335.1 Xanthobacteraceae bacterium | reverse complement strand
GCACATGTTCTATGACATCGTCCGCAAATTGCCCGACGGCGCCCAGATCGTGCTGGAAGCCGATGGCGACCGCTCGGTGCTGGCGATCCGCGCCGGCCGTTCGCGCTTCACGCTGCAGACCCTGCCCGAGAGCGACTTTCCGGATCTCGCCGCCGGTGACATGACGCATACGTTCACGCTGGCCGCTGCCGACGTCAAGCGCCTGATCGACCGCACGCAATTCGCGATCTCCACCGAAGAGACCCGCTACTATCTCAACGGCATCTATCTGCACGCGGCCGGCAGCGCCAAGGCAGCGACCTTGCGCGCCGTGGCCACCGACGGACATCGGCTGGCGCAGGTCGATTTGCCGTTGCCCAAGGGCGCGACCGGCATGCCCGGCGTGATCGTGCCGCGCAAGACCGTCGGCGAGGTGCAGCGGCTGATCGAGGATAACGAAGCCGAAGTCACCATCGAACTGTCGCAGGGCAAGATCCGCTTCACCATCGGCAATGTGGTACTGACCTCGAAACTGATCGACGGCACCTTCCCGGATTACGGCCGCGTCATTCCGCAGAACAACGACAAGGAATTGATCGTCGACAAGAAGGACTTCGAGGCCGCCGTCGACCGCGTTTCGACGATTTCGAGCGAGCGCGGCCGCGCGGTGAAGCTGGCGCTTTCGCCGGGCAAGCTCATCCTGTCGGTGACAAATCCGGACTCCGGCAGCGCCACCGAAGAGCTCGAGGTCGAATACGCCTCCGACGCGCTCGATATCGGTTTCAACTCGCGCTATTTGCTCGACATCGCCGCCCAGATCGAAGGCGAAGTCGCCGTGCTGCGCCTCGCCGACCCCGGCTCGCCGACGCTGGTGCAGGACAAGGAAAACAAGGGCGCGCTCTACGTGCTGATGCCGATGCGGGTGTAGGGAAATCGGCAAGAAGCCGCATGCCGATCTTCCCTCTCCCCTTGTGGGAGAGGGTGGCGCCGAACGAAGTTCGGCGACGGGTGAGGGGTTCGCGCCACAATCACCACACCACCGTCCGACCGCCAAGCGCATCCGCCATTTCGCAAAGCGCATGCGGCGTGAACCGACGGACGCCGAAGCCGCGATGTGGCGATTGCTCCGTGACCGGCGGCTGGTCCGGTTCAAGTTTCGGCGGCAAGTACCCTTTCAGAACTTTATTCTTGATTTTGTTTGCTTCGAGCAGCGCTTCATCGTTGAAATCGATGGCAGCCAGCACGCAGAATCCAAACGCGACGAAGCAAGGGACAGGATCTTTTTAACCGAGGGATTTCGTATCGCGCGGTATTGGAACAATGACGTGCTGCAACGACCGACCAATGTTCTGGAGGATATCCTCGCAAAGCTCGCCGGGCCGTAACAACCCCTCACCCGTCGCCTCACTGCGTGAGGCGCCACCCTCTCCCACAAGGGGAGAGGGAAGCAAGATCGACAACCACCGATGACCCCGTCCCGCATTCAAAAACTGACGCTGACGCATTTCCGGAATTACCGGATGGCGAGCGTGCAGGCGCGGGGCGATCTGGTGGTGCTGGTGGGACCGAACGGCGCCGGCAAGACCAATTGCCTGGAGGCGATCTCGTTTCTGTCGCCGGGCCGCGGACTGCGGCGCGCGACGCTGGAGGATGTCGCCGACAACCAAGGGGACGGCTCGTGGGCGGTGTCCGCCGAGGTCGAGGGCGCGCTCGGGCTCGCTACGCTCGGCACCGGCATCGATGCGCCCGCAGCGGAGGCGGCCTCCACCAGCCGGCGCTGCCGCATCGACCGCGAGCCGGTCAGCTCGGCGACCGCGTTCGGCGATCACCTGCGCATGGTGTGGCTGACGCCGACGATGGACGGGCTGTTCCTCGGTGCGGCTTCCGAGCGGCGGCGCTTCTTCGACCGGCTGGTGCTGGCGATCGATAGCGAACATTCCAGCCGGGTGTCGGCGCTGGATCGCTCGTTGCGTTCGCGCAACCGGCTGCTGGAGGTGCGCAATTACGACGACCACTGGTGCGACGCCATCGAGCGCGAAACCGCCGAGCTTGCGGTCGCGGTCGCCGCCACCCGCGGCCAGACCGTGACCAGACTCGCGGCGATGCTGCGCGAGCGGGCCAAGGACTCCGCGTTTCCGTCGGCGCAGATCATGCTCGACGGCTGGATGGAGAATGCGCTGGTCAACGAGCCTGCCACCGCGGTGGAGGATCGCTACCGCGAGATATTGCGCGCCGGCCGCGCCCGCGACGCCGCCGCAGGCCGCACCTTGGACGGCCCCCACCTCACCGACCTCGAAGTGGTCTACGCGCCGAAGAGCATGCCGGCCCGCGATGCTTCGACCGGCGAACAAAAGGCGCTGCTGATCGGGCTGGTGCTGGCCCATGCCACGCTGGTCGCCGAAATGACCGGCATCGTGCCGCTATTGCTGCTCGACGAGGTGGTGGCGCATCTCGACCCGAACCGGCGCAAGGCGCTGTTCGAGGAACTGGCAAAACTCGGCGCGCAGGTCTGGATGACCGGCGCCGACCCCGCTGGTTTCGTTGACATCGGCGCCACCGGCGAGATTTTCAACGTCGAATCCGGCCAGGTGAGCCGCCGCGCCTGAGCGACGTTGCCAGTCATGATCCGCACCGGTATGACTGCGCGCTAGCGCCGCTTGAACTGGTGACGATGGATGGGTGTCGACGCACGCCGACTATGGGTTTGGCCGTGCATGCTTGCGCTGCTGTTCTTCCCGGTCCCGTTGCTGCTGTTCTATGCGTATCCCAGTTCGTTCTGGGCGGCGACCGATTACCAGACGCTCGGGCTCGCCGACGCGCTCAACATGGCGTACCGGATCGTGGACCGCCAAATGTATTTCGCGCGCGGCATGATCAATCATCCCGGCGTTCCTTTCTATTTCCTGAACTGGCTGGCGCTGGCGCTGACCGGATTTCCGCTGGCCTCCGCCGATCCCGGCTTTTTCGATCGCGTGATTGAGCACGTCGAGGAATTTTACCGGACCACGGCCTGGCTGGTCGCGTTGATCGGCGCCGCCGGCGTTTACGTGTTCGCGCGCGCGGCGCGAAAGCTCGTTCCCGTCGCTGTGGTCGCGATCGGCCTGCTGATCTGGCTGGCGTCGACGCCGGCAACGCTGTTTACCTTCACCTCGCCGTCGATCGATTCGTTTGCGATTCTGATCAACGCACTTTTCTTCGCGGTTCTGGTGCGGATTGCCCATGACCGCGATCTTCTCACCTCGGGCGCGGTGCTCGCCGCAGGCGTCGGCGCCTTCGCCTATCTGAGCAAGCTGTCTTATCTCTACGTCCCGCTGGCGCTGGTCGTGACCGGGATGGCCAACCTTTCCTTTCGCAAGGTCGATCCGGCGAAGCGAAAGCGGCTCACTTTGATCAGCACCGGCAGCTTTTTTCTGGTCGTGGTCGGCGTCGGCGTCACAGTCATCGGCTGGAGCGCGTTTCGGATCCTGATCAATTTTCACAAGAGCGTTTTTCTCGGCTCCGGACAGTACGGTACGGGAAACGCCACCGTGGTCAGCGGGCATGAACTCCTGAGCGCCTTCGCGGCGATTCCGGCCGACTCGGCTTACGCGCTTCCGATCGCTCTGGTCGTGGGAGCCGGCCTCGCTGTCGGCGGTTTCTTCACCGGACGCCGGGGCCCCGAGCACATCCCTGTTGCCCTGATCTGCATCGGCACCGGCGTGGCTTCGCTGTTTTCGGCGCTGTTCGTCATCAAGCACTATGGCTTTCACTATACGGCCGGCGTTTCCGCGACATTGCCCGCCAGCACCGCCGCCTGCTATTTGCTGGCGACGTCATTGGGCAGGCGTTTCTGGTTTCGGACCGTCGCGGCTGCGCTCTGCGTCATTGCGGTGTCGTGGATGGCGGTCCGGTCGAGCAACGCGTTGATCCAACAACTGGCCGCCCGGACCGACAAAAGCAGGCTGGCGAGCGAGGATCTCAAGGAGATCAATGCCCGGCTGGCCGGCAGCGGTCAGCCGATCGAATTCGGCTATCGCTCCCCGTTCTCGTGGTCCGGCGAGGGTTTTGTGATCTATTACGGCAGCGTTCCGCGCATGACCGATGCTTATGTTGCAAGCCGGCAGCAGCTGTTCAGCAGCGGGACCGCCGGTTTGATCCACCAGAAGCCCGGCACCTATGTGGTCGACAAGGCCTATTTCCCGACCGCGGACAGCATCAGGACCGCGCCGAATATCATCCCCGACGGCCCCGAACCCGTGACCTGGAAGGACGGCGACAAAATCATTGAGTTGCGAACCGTGTTTCTTCTAATACCGGCTGATGCGGCGCGTTGATGACGAATAGCGAGACCAGCTTGGACCAGCGCCAGATTACCCATCGCAAGGTGTGGGAAGCCAAGGAAACGATCCGGCTGTTGTATCGGGACTATCACCGGCGGCTGCTCGCAAGCTGCCCGGAAGGCGCCGTGCTCGACATCGGCGGCGGCACGGCCCACGTCAAGGATTCCAGGCCCGATATCGTTTCCACCGACATCCTGTCGTTTCCGGGGATCGACGTCGTGGCCGATGCCCACCGGCTGCCGTTCCCGCCGGCCTGCTTTGCCGGCGTGGTCATGCTCGACGTGCTGCATCACCTGGAACGTCCGATCGAATTCCTCCACGAGGCATCGCGCGTGCTGCGGCCCGGCGGGCGTCTGGCCATGATCGAACCGGCGATGACGACGCTGGCGCGCCGGTTCTATGAAAATTTTCACGAAGAGCCGGTCGATATGGGCGCCGACCCGTTTGCGCCCGTCGTGACCAATCCCGATCGCGACCCGTTCGACGCCAATCAGGCCATTCCGTCGCTGCTGTTCGCCACACCGGCGGCCCGCAGCCGGCTGGAAACAACCATTCCATCGCTGCGCGTCAGGCGCGTCGAATGGCTCAGTCTGTTTGCCTACCCGCTGAGCGGGGGATTTCAGCCGTGGTCGCTGATGCCGGCAGCCCTGGTGCGGCCCATGCTGGCGTTTGAGGGCGCCATCCCGGGAATGGTCCGCCGCCAGATCGCCTTCCGCATGATGGTCGTGCTCGAACGCGTCGCTGCGTGAACGCTGCCGGACCACGCATGGCGCCGCCGAAAGTGTCCCGAAATCAGGGTTCGGGAGTGCGCAGAATCAGCCCCCGAATCGGGCTTTTCAAACCCTTCGGAATCGGCCTTCCGGCACCTTGAAAAAGGGTAAAAAAATCCTACTTATTCAATGACTTGTGGACAGAGACTTTGCGCTAGGCGCATCGCCTCTTTCATGGCACAAACAGACATTCAGCGCCTCGTGTTGCGCAGCTGATTCGGGACGTCCTCGAAGGCCTCATATGACAGAACCTGCCCGGCAGACACCTGCCGATAATGAACATCCGATTCCCGTCGAATATGGCGCGGAATCGATCCGGGTGTTGAAGGGCCTCGACGCCGTGCGCAAGCGGCCGGGCATGTATATCGGCGACACCGATGACGGCTCCGGCCTGCATCACATGGTCTATGAGGTCGTCGACAACGCCATCGACGAGGCGCTCGCGGGCCACGCCACCGCCGTCGAGGTCATCCTCAACGCCGACAACTCGGTGACTGTGCGCGACGACGGCCGCGGCATTCCCGTCGACATTCACAAGGGTGAAGGCATTTCTGCGGCCGAGGTCATCATGACCCAGCTGCATGCGGGCGGTAAGTTCGACCAGAACTCCTACAAGGTTTCCGGCGGTCTGCACGGCGTCGGCGTCTCCGTCGTCAACGCGCTGTCGAGCAGGCTGGAATTGCGGGTCTGGCGCGACGGCAAGGAACACTACATCCAGTTCGCCCATGGCGACGCGGTCGCTCCGCTGGTGGAAGTCGGCGACGCCCATGGCAAGCGCGGCACCGAGGTGACCTTCCTGGCTTCGACCGAGACCTTCACCAACGTCGAATATGATTTCGCGACGCTGGAGCATCGCCTGCGCGAACTCGCCTTCCTGAACTCCGGCGTCAAGATCCTGCTCTCCGACATGCGTCACGCGGTCGAGAAGCGCGAAGAGATGGTCTATGTCGGCGGCGTCGAGGAATTCGTCAAATATCTCGACCGCAACAAGAAGGCGATCGTGCCGGCGCCGATCATGGTCCGGATGGAGATGAACGACATCGGCGTCGAAGCCGCTTTGTGGTGGAACGACAGCTACCACGAGAACGTGCTGTGCTTCACCAACAACATCCCGCAGCGTGACGGCGGCACCCATCTCGCCGGCTTCCGCGGTGCGCTGACGCGCCAGGTCAACGGCTATGCCGAAGCCAACGCCAAGAAAGAGAAGATCGCGCTGACCGGCGACGATTGCCGCGAAGGCCTCACCGCCGTGCTGTCGGTCAAGGTGCCGGATCCAAAATTCTCCTCGCAGACCAAAGACAAGCTGGTTTCCTCGGAAGTCCGCCCCGT
>JAIEPP010000276.1 GCA_019748335.1 Xanthobacteraceae bacterium | reverse complement strand
ACCGCAGCGCCAAATCGGTCGTCAGCATCGCCGGCGCGTGGCGCTTCGACTTGTCATGGGCGTCGGGCACCGAATAGGCGCCGGCGCCGTGCTTCGGCGTCCACTGGTGCGCGCCGGCCGGGCTCTTGGTCAGCTCCCAGTCGTAACCGAACAGGTTCCAGAAGAAGTTGTTGCTCCACTTGGTCGGCGTCGTGGTCCAGGTCACCTCGATGCCGCTGGAGATGGTGTCGGCGCCCAGGCCCGTGCCGTAGGAGCTGGCCCAGCCAAGTCCCTGCTGCTCGATGCTGCTACCTTCCGGCTCAGGGCCGACCAGGCTCGCATCGCCGGCGCCGTGGGTCTTGCCGAACGTATGTCCGCCGGCGATCAGGGCGACGGTTTCCTCGTCGTTCATCGCCATGCGCGCAAAGGTCTCGCGGATGTCGCGGGCGGCGGCGAGCGGATCGGGCTTGCCGTTGGGACCTTCCGGGTTGACGTAGATCAGGCCCATCTGCACGGCGCCGAGCGCGCCTTCAAGCTCGCGGTCGCCGCTGTAGCGCTCGTCGGCCAGCCACTTGCCTTCCGGACCCCAGTAGATGTCTTCTTCGGGTTCCCAGACGTCGGCGCGGCCACCGGCGAATCCAAACGTCTTGAAGCCCATCGACTCCAGCGCGACGTTGCCGGTCAGGATCATCAGGTCGGCCCACGAAATCTTGTTGCCGTACTTCTGCTTGATCGGCCACAGCAGCCGGCGCGCCTTGTCGAGGTTGACGTTGTCAGGCCAGCTGTTGAGCGGCGCAAAACGCTGCTGTCCGGCGCCGGCGCCGCCGCGGCCATCGCCGATCCGGTAGGTGCCGGCGCTGTGCCAGGCCATGCGGATGAACAGCGGCCCGTAATGGCCGAAGTCGGCCGGCCACCATTCCTGCGAATCCGTCATCAGCGCGGTCAGGTCCTTCCGCAGCGCCTCGATGTCGAGCTTCTTGAATTCCTTGGCGTAGTCGAACGCTTCGCCCATCGGGTTGGACAGGCTGGAATGCTGGTGGAGAACGCTAAGGTTGAGCTGGTTCGGCCACCATTCCCGGTTGGTGTTTCTGTTGCTGGCCCCATGCATCACCGGGCACTTGCCGGCGTTCTCGCCATCATTTCCGTCCATGTTTCGCTCCGTTCGTGGCTGGTTTGATTGAACCGGTGTGTGGACGGTGCCCGTGACGTCGGGGTGACATCGGCTGCGCGTCCTTCACGTTGGAATGGTTCTAGCACAGCCATTCCATCAGTTTAAGTGTGATTTACTGATTGCCGTGATAAGGCAGCATTATGAACAATCTGACCCTGAAACAGCTTCGTTATTTCGAGTCGTTGGCGCGCCATGGCCATTTCGGACGCGCGGCGGACGCCTGCGCGATTTCGCAGCCGGCGTTGTCGATGCAGATCAAGGAGATGGAGCAGGAACTCGGCGCGGCGCTGTTCGAACGCGGCGCCCGCCAGATCCGGCTGACCAGTTTTGGCGAGGAGTTCGGCTTGCGCGTTCGCAACATCCTGCGCTCGGTCGATGAGCTGAAAGACCTGGCGCGGGCCTCGGGCGACCGGCTGGCGGGACGGTTGCGGATCGGGGTGATCCCGACCATCGCGCCCTATCTGCTGCCGACCATCATCGGCAATCTCACGCGCGAATATGCCGACCTGGAAATTCACGTCCGTGAGACCGTGACGCCGAAGCTGATTCAGGAATTGTCGGAAGGCCGGCTTGATACCGCGATCGTCGCACTGCCGGTGTCGGAGCCATCGTTTGCGGAAGTGGCGTTGTTTGCCGAGGACTTCGTGCTGGTGCGGCCGGGCGAGGACGAGGGCAAGCCGGTGCCCAATGGCGAAGCCCTGGCCAAAATGCGGCTGCTGCTGCTGGAGGAGGGGCATTGTTTTCGCGATCAGGCGCTGTCGTTCTGTAACCGGCATTCGGCGCTGCCACGCGAGTTGCTGGACGGCAGTTCGCTGTCGACGCTGGTGCAGATGGTCGGTGCCGGCATCGGCGTCACCCTGATCCCGGAAATGGCGGTTACGGTCGAGACGCGCTCGGCCCCGGTGTCGATCGCGCGCTTTGGGACACCAAAGCCGTCGCGGACCATCGGCATGATCTGGCGCAAGACCAGCCCGCTCGCCGAGCAGTTGTCGCAGATATCCGAAGTCGTTCGCCGGTCCGCCGAAGGTTTGGGCGCGCGGCAGAGCAAGGCTGCGCCGCGCCGGCGCTGAGGCAAAGTCTAGGCGACGTCGGCTTTCGCGCCCTGGTCTTCCTCCGCCACCAGCGCATCGAGATCGACAAGCTCCGGATCGTCTGCTGTGGGATCGCCATGCGCTTCGCTGCCGTGGAGATGCATCAGGGTCTGCACCCGCCTCGCATTGAGATAGTCGACATGGTGATGCCGCAGCGCTGCCGGCAGCAACGCCTTTGGCAGTCCGACCATCGCAAAGGCCGGCACCCTGCGCGTCTCGCTGCCCTCGCACCACTTGAGCGGTTGCAGGGTGTAGATCATCTGCCGCTCGATCCCGGCCGTGGACGGTTGCTCCGATTGGGATGGCATGGGATCGGCGACGTTGGCGTTGCCGGCGCGTTCGCGCACCGCGGCCGATCGCAGCTCCCAGCAGATCAGGTCGACCGCCGAGGCAACCTCGCGGCGCACCGCATCCACGCTGGTCGAGAACCTCGTTGCTTCCGGCATCGACGCCGAACTTGTGGTCACCGCCTCGATCAGCGTGGCGGCACCGGCCTGAAATCCGGGTGCGGCCCGTTCGATGGCCGCGGCCATCGCTTCGATCGCGTCGGCGCTGATGTTGCGGTCGTGCTGCGCCTTGGCTTCAGTTAACGCGCGGTCGGCGGAAGCGACCTGCTCGTCAAGCTCCGCCAGCGCGGCGCGCAATGTCCTGGCATGGTCTTCGACGGCGCGCATGCTGGCTTCCGCCCGATCGAGCTTGGAACTGGCGGCGCCGGCCACCGCCAGCCGCTCGGCAGCCGCGCGTTTTTCGCCAAGTTCCTTTTCGGCGACGCTCGACTTGCCGGCCAGTTTTTGCCGCGCCGCCAGCTTTTCCTTCAACGCACTCTCGAAGCGCTCGACCGGGCCCAGTTCGCGCTTGAAAAATGCCATCGCAATCGCCTCGCTAATTCATCCACCGAATCAAAACGGCGGAATTGTTGTAAATGCTGGCCGGAAATTTGGATAACATTGCGGCCTGAGCCGATGGCGCCAATGGGACACCAACGCTGTCCTTTGGTTCCGGCCACAATTAGATGCTTATTAATTTTTAGACTTTAGCGAATTGATTCGAGGTCGCGGCGGCGTCTGTCTGGATTTTAGTGCAAGACGGAGCGACTCCATGCGCGTTGCGTTAATAGTTGCGTCGGTGCTCGCGTTGACGGCGTCAGCGCAGGCTTCGAGTTCCTGCATTAGCAAGAGCGAAGCGCGAAAGCATTTTGGCTCGCTGCATATCTACTGGCATGGTCCCAATCATTGCTGGGATGCGACGCCGGGGCGGAATCGTCTGGCCCGCAAAAATCAGTCGAATGTCGATCGGCAGGTCCAGCGCGCACGCCCTCATTCCGACTGGCGTCAGGCGAGATCCGAAATGCTGCCCGAGGATGGACCTGCTCCAGAGCCCGGCGCACAAATCGCGTCAAGCGTGGCTGCGGTTGGCGCGGGCTGGCTGGATCGATGGATCGATATCGTGCCTGTCGTGCCGCAGCTCCGCGCCGAATCCGGACCCTCGATCGCGTCGCCGGCTCTCGCAAGCGAGCCCGAGTCCGGCGGCATGCCGCACATTGTCGTCGTTCTGGCCTTCTTCGCGTTCCTGCTGATATTCGCCACCATTGAAATTCTGTTCCGCAACGATGAACAGCAGAAGTAGGGATCGGCCTTATACGGCAGGTATCAGTCCGCCGTCAGGATTTCATGGCCTTCATTAAGGCGCGAATGTCGATCGTGGCAAAATTGGAAAATGTATCCGAGACGGCATAGGGAAAGATGATGTTGTCGCCGTGCCGCATCGCCCCGCAAGTGTAAACGACGTTCGGAACGTATCCTTCGCGTTCGGAGGCACTGGGCCGCAGCAACGGTTCCCGCAAGCGGCCGATGACCTTCGACGGATCCTTCTTGTCGAGCAGTGCAGCCCCGATCGAATATTTGCGCAACGGGCCAACGCCATGCGTCAACAGCAGCCATCCCTCGTCCAGCTCGATCGGCGATCCGCAATTGCCGATCTGGACGAATTCCCACGGGAATTCCGGCTTCAGGATCGGAAGGCCGCCATCCCAGGTATAGAGATCGTCCGAGTAGATCAGGTATAGATTTTCGTTGTCCTGGCGGGCGATCATCGCATACTTGCCGTCGATTTTCCTGGGGAACAGGGCCATGCCCTTGTTCCGGGCCGCGTTACCTTTCAATGCCGACAGCCGGAACGATACGAAATCGGATGTCTCGATCAGCTCCGACCGGATCGCCCTTCCGCTGTAGGCGGTATAGGTCGCGTAATAGGTGCTCCGTCCATTGTCATCGAACTGCACGAACCGGGCGTCTTCGATTCCGTTCGACTGCGAGTCGGTCACGGGAAAGATGACCCGCTCGCTTATTTCTTCTGCGCTGCTGAAGGTTACCTCGACGTCATCTCCGCCCGGGCCCGACGAGAGTTTGACGATATCGGGACTTGAAGCAAGACGGGCCGTGGCATCGACCTTCACGGTTCCGTCCGAGGCGATCGACCCGGACCGAAATGTCAGCGAAGATATGTGTCCTTCGCCGACTGCGCGAAGGCTCAGGACGAAGCGAAGGCTGCCGTCCGGCATCCCCGACTGGTCCGGATGGGCGACGATGCTCGGATTGAACAAGGCCGAGGCTTCAAACGAATATTCGTTGAGAAAGTAAGCCCCGACCAACTGCCGTTGCATCTGGGTGAAGGCGGCGTGATCGGCAAGCGCCTCTTCCATCTCCGCGGCGCGCAACTCGAACGCCCGCAGCAGATTGCGATGGCGCCCCAGAAAATTTTCCAGCACGTCCGCGAGCTGCGCGGCAGCGGTCGCCGCATCCAGCGAGAGTACCCGCTCGACAATATGATTGGCCCGGGTCTTGTCCGTTGGATTGAGGTCGCGCGGTTCCGTTGTCGGCTTGAACGGACGAACGATAACCCTTGTGGGATCAGGCCGCAGATAAAGCGCCTGACGGTTCAAGAAGGGGAAGTGTGACAAGGTGTCCTCGGTTGGTTCGGGGGGATCAGGATGCGCGGCGGCCGTCAAGCGACCAAGGGCGTGGGCTTCGCGCGGCTTTCGCCGAGGCGGGCTATCTGTCGAATTTCGGACAGGCCGAGAAGGTATGACACCACGGATTCTCCGCCCCGGTTCTCGTTGGGGCGATCGGGATGCAGGCCGTCGCGACAACTGCCGGTTTCCAGGTCAACGAGGGAGACCGAGAGGTCGTTGCTGCCGAGGAACCAGGCGAACACGCGGGCCGCTTCGGCTTTCCACTCGACGTCATGATCGACTCTCCACGCCGCAGAGCAGGCCGCAATGGTGGCCGACGCTTCCAGCGGTTGCTGGTCGAACGCCTGCGGCTGCCGTCGTATCTCGCCGAAGCCCTCGGTGCCGACCGGACGAAATTGGCCGGCCGCGGATGTCTGCTGTTTTACAAGCCAGCGCAAGGACTTCAGCCCGGTCTGCAAATAGTTCGGATTCCTGGTCGCCAGCCCGGCCAGGATCAGCGCCTGCGGCAGGCGGGCGTTGTCGTAGGCAAGCCCTTCCTCGAACCACACCCAGTCCCGGGTTTCGACCGCGTCGAAGATCGAGATCAAGCGGTCGGCAAGCCGAAGGCGCAAGGCAGCGGCGCGGACGTCTTCGGCAACGGCCGAGCAATAGGCGTCGAGTCCGAGCAAGACAAAGGCCCACGCACGCGGCGAACGAAGCTGGTCCGCGGTCGTCATCGCCTCGGCAAACAGCGAAGCAGCCCATGTCCGGCGAGACAAATTCGCATCGGTGAGGGCGCAGACACCCAGGGCCCACAGGGTCCGTCCGTGGCTGTCTTCCGATCCGGAATCCTCCAGCCAGCAGCGATTGAATCCCATGAAGTTCCGGAACCGTCTTGTGTCGGGATTCCAGGCGTGCTGAACGAAAGCGGCAAATCGGGCCGTCAACACTTCCGGCAGTCGCTGCTCGCCGGGGTCGTTGAGTGCGCATGCCAGCAGAAGCGCACGGGCGTTGTCGTCGACGCAGTAGCCGTGCGAGCGGTCCGGTACGCTGTGCACGGCATGCTGAAGCAAGCCAGTGTCGTCGCACATCGACAGGAAATGTTCGAGGCGCATTTCCGGCGGAGCGCTTCTGTCGCGCAGCAGCGTGCTGGTGTCAGACTTGGCAATCGTCTTCAGCCGATGTCTGCGCCCGGC
>JAIEPP010000493.1 GCA_019748335.1 Xanthobacteraceae bacterium | reverse complement strand
GTCTCGACCATCGCGCTGCCGCCGTGGTTCGTGCCGGAAATGCGTTCGGTCGCCGAACAGCTCAAGGCCTTTCGCCGCCGCAAGACCCACTTCGCGCTTGTTGTCGACGAGTATGGCGAAGTCGAGGGCATGGTGACGCTGGAAGACATCCTGGAAGAGATCGTCGGCGACATCTCCGACGAGCACGACGTGGTGGTAGCCGGCGTCCGCGTCCAGCCCGACGGCTCGGTCGTGGTCGACGGTTCGGTGCCGATCCGCGATCTCAACCGCGCGATGGACTGGCATCTGCCCGACGAAGAGGCGACGACGGTAGCGGGCCTCGTCATTCACGAAGCGCGCTCGATCCCCGAGCGCGGCCAGAGCTTTACCTTCCACAATTTCCGCTTCCGTGTATTGCGCCGCGAGCGCAACCGCATCACCGCGCTCAAGATCGTCCCGGTGACACGCGAAACCGAGGTCGAGGAGAAGAAGCCGAAGCGGGCGGGGACGGCGTTCTGAACGCCGGCGACGGTCGCCGCGAAGATCATTCGATATCGATGGCGACGCCGCTGAGTTTCCACGCGCCGTCGGAGGCAATGAACCCGAGCTGGTATTTCACCTTCTTGGGCGCGGTGTCGAAATGGCCCTTCAGGCGCAGCACGCCCTGTTCGTCGATCCTGGCGTCCTCATCGGAAACGATCGGGCTCGCCACCACGGCATCGAATACGGCGTGCTTCTCGATCAGGTCCTTGAAAATGGCGCGCAGCTTGTCGGGAGGAAATTGGTCGCGGAACGGTTTTGAGATCTTGGCGTGGAACACCGCGAAATTATCCGACGCGACGGCGTCGTTGAGCGTCACCAGAATGCTCTTGACCAGAATTTCCTGCACCAGGGGGCTCGGCATATCCAGCGCCAGGGCCCTGATCGGGCAGGCCGCGACCAGAACCATCACGACGCCAGCCCATCTGAAGCGTGCCCAATCATGCATCGGACGACCCCGCTGACCGGCGATGGCATCCGGGTCAGCCCGACCCCCGCATTGTTACGGGAGGAACGGCGTCCATCGTCCAGGCAGCCTTCATTCTTAAATGAAATCGGCGCCGGCGTCAGCGCGATCGTGAATGAAAATCACAGGCGCGGAGCTGGTCCGGCACGTCCGCGTTGCGGCGTTTAGCCCTGCTTTTCGTCGGGGGCCTGTGCCCTGATCGCCAAAGCGTGGACCGAGCCCTTGAGTTCCGCTTCCAGCGCCGCATTCACCATGCGGTGCCGCTCGATCCGGCTCTTCCCTTCGAAGGCCGGAGACACAATATAGACCCTGAAATGCGTCTCGCCGCCCGGCCTGTGGCCGGCATGGCCCTCATGCAGATGTGATTCGTCCGCGACGTCGAGGCTTTCGGGCATGAAAGCTTCACGCAACTTGTTTATGATAGCGTCCCTGGTGCTCATGATAGCGGCAGATACGTCTGCGACCGCATTCCGTCAATGGGCGTATCGAGAGAGAGGTATTCGCAATGTCAAGACTTGAAGCCTCGGGCATTGCGTAGTCAAAGTCAGCCATGGCGATTGATTCATCCAAATTCTTCGACTCCATTCGCATCAAGCCCAACAAGGTCAGTGCGAAGGCGCAGGCGCAGGCGCGCGAGGAAGCCGCCATGTGCGAGTGGGCGGGCTGCCCGAACAAGGGCCCGCATCGTGCCCCCAAGGGCCGCGAGAACTCGCGCGAGTACTTCCACTTCTGTCTCAATCACGTCCGCGAATACAATCAGAACTACAATTTCTTCCAGGGCATGAATGCCGACGCCGTCGCGCGCTACCAGAAGGACGCGCTGACCGGCCACCGTCCGACCTGGAAGATGGGCGCCAACACTGCCGGCAAGAAGGGCAAGCTCGCCGCCGAGGAAATCGACAGCGCCTCGGACCCCTTCAGCATGTTCTCCGAGCTCAACGGCCGTGGCCGCTGGCGGCCCGGTCCGGGCGCGGGTGCCGAGGCCAAGGCCGAGACCCGCAAGATCATGAACGCCGAGCGCAAGGCGCTGCAGGTGATGGGGCTTTCCGTCGAGGCGACGCTGGAAGACGTCAAGTCGAAGTACAAGGCGCTGGTCAAGCAGCACCATCCCGACGCCAATGGCGGCGACCGCTCCACCGAGGATCGCCTGATCGAGATCATCAAGGCGTATAATTATCTGAAGACGGTCGTGCGCGGCGCGTAGCTTTCCTCATCCTGAGGAGCGGCGTAGCCGCGTCTCGAAGGATGGGCCGCGGGCCTCATGGTTCGAGACGCGCGAAGACGCGCTCCTCACCATGAGGGTCGAACGCGCAAGACTTCAATCTCAATCACATCTTTCAAGTCTCACCCCGGCATCGGCCCGATATACGCCGAACTCGGCCGGATCAGCCGTCCGCCGCGTTGCTGTTCGCGGGCATGCGCGGTCCAGCCGGCGGCGCGGGCTACGGCAAAAATCGGCGTAAACGCCTGTCGCGGGATTTTCAGCGCGTCGAGCAGGATCGCGGTGAAGAATTCCACATTGGTGTCGAGCGGGCGCTCCGGATTCTTCCGCCGCAACGCGCCGCGGATGTAAGCCTCGACCTCGCCAGCGAACGGCAAATCAGCGCCGTCGCCGGCAAGCCGCTCGATCGCGGCCTTGAGCACGTCGGCGCGCGGATCGCGGACGCGGTAGACGCGGTGGCCGAATCCCATCAGCCGTTCGCCGCGCGCCAGCGCGCTGTCCACCCACGGCTGGATGCGGTCGGTCGAGCCGATCGCGTCGAGCATTTCCAGCACCGGCTCCGGCGCGCCGCCATGCAGCGGCCCGGTCAGCGCGCAATAGCCTGCGGTGACGGCGGCGAACAGATCTGCCTGCGTCGAGGCGACGACGCGCGTCGCGAAGGTCGAGGCGTTCATGCCGTGATCGCACACCGTGACGAAGTAGGCGTCGAGCGCAGCGACTTCGCGCGCATCGGGCTTGCGGCCCAGCATCATCGACAGCGTGTCGGCGGCATGGCTCAGCGTGGAATCGGGCGCGACCGGGTCGTTGCCTTTTGAGCGCTGCACCAGCGCGCCCGCGATCACCGGAAAGGCGCCGACGATCGTCGCCTCGTGCGCCAGGCCGGCTTCCGCGCGCAGCCCGGCGACCGCCGCCCGAAAGCCATCGACGACCGACAGCCCCCGGGTGATGCCGAGCAGATCCGGCAGCCGGGCAAAGGCGCGTTCGCGCCCCGCGCCCAGGGCGGCGCGTACGGCGGCCTCGCCGATCGGCTGGCCGGTGCCACCGCTCCAGAGCCTGGCGGTGACGCCCTCAAAACCGGTCTTGCGGGCGAGGTCGCCGACGCGCTCGCCGGCAATAATGAGCTCGCCGCGCTCGCCGTCGACATGGCTCAGCACGGTTTCGGCGGCGGGGACGCCATCGAGGCCGATCGGGGTCTTTGACAGTTGAATGTTCATCTTGAGCTCTCCTTTGCGGGTTCAAAGGTCAGGCCTCTCGACAGATTGATCAATCTTGATTATGTAAATCAATATGAAAAAATCCGCCGGCCTTTACCTTTCGGCTCGCGAGGCCTCCGCCGAACTCGCGATCTCGCAGGCGACGCTTTACGCCTATGTCAGCCGCGGGCTGGTCCGATCCGAGCCGTCGCAGGATTCGCGCAGCCATCGCTACCGCGCCGAGGACATCCGCACCTTGAAGGAACGGCGCACGCCGTCGCCGGAGCCGCGCGGGTTGCGCAGCTTCGATGCCGATCTGCCGGTGCTGGATTCGTCGGTCGCGACCATCACCGAGGACGGTCCGATCTACCGCGGCGTCAACTGCGTCGATCTCGCCGAGCGCGACACGCTCGAACATGCCGCGACGCTGCTGTGGGATGTCACCGGCGCCGATCCGTTCGAGCAGGATAATTGCCCGATCTTCTCGGACGAAATGCGCGCCGTGGCGGAAGCCACGCGCGGCGCCAACGCGATCGATCGCGCCATCGCGGTGCTGGCGCTGGCGGCCGCCGCCGATCCTCGGGCCTATACGCGGGCGCCCGAGGGCCGCGCCATGGTCGGCGGCCGCATCATGCGGCTCGTGGTCGCGACCATGCTGAACGCAAAGTCGTCACCGAAACCGCTGCATTTGCAGGTCGCGCGGGTGTGGGCGCCGGACCACAAGCACGCCGCTGACCTGATCCGCCGCGCGCTGGTGCTGCTGGCCGATCATGAGCTCAATGCCTCGACTTTCACCGTGCGCTGCGCGGCATCGACCGGTTTGAACCTCTATGATTCCGTCATCGCCGGCCTCGTTGCGTTGAAGGGCCCGAAACACGGCGGCGCCGGCGTGCTGGCGGCGCAACTCCTGAAGACGCTGGCCGGCGGCGAAGTCGCGTCCCTGATCCGCGAGCGTGTCGCGCTCGGCGAGCGGTTCGCGGGCTTCGGCCATGGCGTCTACAAGCTTGGCGACCCCAGAGCGCGTGCCCTGCTGGAGGCGCTGGCGCGCGCG
This sequence comes from Xanthobacteraceae bacterium, assembly GCA_019748335.1. Lineage (GTDB taxonomy): Bacteria > Pseudomonadota > Alphaproteobacteria > Rhizobiales > Xanthobacteraceae > Bradyrhizobium. The sequence goes on along the minus strand of JAIEPP010000493.1, from coordinate 1,916 downwards.
GGTGCGGACCGCAAATTCACCCATGAGACCCCGGAGCGGATCGCGGAAGCGACCGGCGAATTCGTCAATATCGACTACGCGCTCGCGGTGCTGATCCACACGCTCGGCCTGCCGCCGGGCCACGAACTGGTGCTGTTTTCGATGGCGCGCACGGTCGGCTGGATCGCGCATGCCTGCGAGCAACTGCAGCATGGAAAGCTGATCCGGCCCCGTGCCCGCTATATCGGTCCGGCGCCGGGGCGGGGGGCTGTCTGAGCGCGGGCGAATTATTTTTTGCCAGATTATTTCTTGGCCGGCTCGATGACGCCGCCGCCACTGCGGCGGCGCAAGGTCCAGGTGCCGAACGCCACGACCAGTGCGCCGCCCGCCACCACCCACATCCACAGATGCTTGCCGACGTGCTCGTGATGCGGCAGGCCGCCATATTCGTGCAGCAGCGAGACCGCCAGTACGCCCGGCAGCACATGGGCCAGCGCCCAGACCAGGATCGCGGGAATGTTGACCCCGTAAAACCGCAACGGCGGCATTCCGAGCGCGCCCGCCGTGATCGGGACGAAGGCGCGGATCGGTGGCACGAAACGGGCAAAGAACACCGCCAACGCCCCCCATCGATTGAAGAACGTTTCGCTCTCCGCCACCACACGGGGGTAATTGGCCAGCGGCCAGGTAGAGAGGATTTCGCGCTGCGAACGGTGGCCGGCCATGAAGGCGGTGCCGTCGCCGATCAGCGCGCCTGCTATCGCCGCCGCCAGCACGCCCCAAAGGTTGAGTTCGCCGCCGGGCACCAGGGCGCTGAGGGCCAGAATGATGGTCGAGCCCGGCACCAGCGCGCCGATAACCGGCACCGCCTCGAACAGGGCCGCGAGAAACAGCGTGAGATAAGCCAGCCACGGATGCGCCGAAACGAACGTGATCAGGGGATCCAGGAATGAAGTCACAAAATTCCCGTTTCGGTGGGGGCCAGTCGAACTCCAGAGCTAACAACTCCGGACCGGGGTCGAAAGTGCCCCGGAGCACGCAGGATCCGGCCAAGCGGATGGTCCGGATGGCGAAAGTGCGGCGCTATTCGCAGGGCAGCCCTCCAAAAACCTGACATATGCCCTATCCCAATGATAAAACAACGGAACTTTGATTGAGCCGCGGGCTTCTGCCCGCCCTCGCTCTCTGCTACGTTCGCTCTAGCCCCCATCCGCAGCCATTCAGCAAATCTGGTTTCGGGAAAAGCCCGGGATCCTCGGAGGATTGATGACGACCGCCGCCATGACCAAAGTTACGCAGCCCGCTGGCATGCCCGATATGAAGGTGTCGGTTCGGCAGGTCTTCGGGATCGACAGCGATCTCGAAGTGCCGGCCTATTCCGAAGTCGATCCTCACGTGCCGGACGTCGATTCGGACTACCGCTTCGATCGTGCCACCACGCTCGCGATTCTCGCCGGCTTCGCGCACAATCGCCGCGTCATGGTCACCGGCTATCACGGTACCGGCAAGTCGACGCATATCGAACAGGTCGCGGCGCGACTGAACTGGCCTTGCGTGCGCGTCAACCTCGACAGCCACATCAGCCGTATCGATCTGGTCGGCAAGGACTCCATCGTCGTGCGCGACGGCAAGCAGGTCACTGAATTTCGTGACGGCATCCTGCCCTGGGCGCTACAGCACAACATCGCGCTGGTGTTCGACGAATACGACGCCGGCCGCCCCGACGTGATGTTCGTGATCCAGCGCGTGCTGGAAGTGTCCGGCCGCCTGACGCTGCTCGACCAGAACAAGGTGATCAAGCCGCATCCGGCGTTCCGCCTGTTCTCGACCGCCAACACGGTCGGCCTCGGCGATACCTCCGGCCTCTATCACGGCACCCAGCAGATCAACCAGGGCCAGATGGACCGCTGGTCGATCGTCACCACGCTGAACTATCT
>JAIEPP010000490.1 GCA_019748335.1 Xanthobacteraceae bacterium | reverse complement strand
TGACGACATCCCGGTCATTTCGGCGGCCATGGAGGCATGCATGATCGAAGCCTGCATCGCGGCCGGCGCTGCGACGGGCGCAACGGCCAGCCCGGCAACGATCAAAATCGCCAGCAACCGGGTTATGAACAGACGGAAGACCATCACCTATCCTCGCATGGCGACCGGGCGGGGGGAAGAGGCCGCGCTTCACTTCCGCGGCAGGCCGCTGAGGGCATCAACCGTGCCGGATGCGGATTATTGCACCGATCGGCGATGGATTGCTCCGACAGGAAACGGCAATCGAGGGCTGCGGGACTCACTTCCGCGCTGCAGGCTCAGAATTTCTGCGGCTGGTCCCTCCACATCTGCATGCCCAATATCGCGGCATTGTGGCTTGACCTTGGGCGATTAGCCCATGATGTTGCGCCGCCGTGGATATTTCTTCTAACCTCACCCGATCTCCCGACCTGTTTGTCCCCGACTCGCGCCGGGCATGGACCCGCCTTGCCGTGGCCGTTTTGATCGGTTCGCTCGGCAGCGTCGGCATGTGGTCGGTCGTGGTTGCGCTCCCGGCGGTGCAGCAGGAATTCGCCGCCAGCCGGGGCACGGCCTCGCTGGCCTTTACCCTGGTGATGCTCGGCTTCGGATCCGGCGGCGTGCTGACGGGAAAAATCACCGACCGCTATGGCATCGTTACCGCCATCGGGCTCGGCATCGGCATTTTGGGCCTTGGCTATATCGGCGCCGGGATGGCGTCGTCGATCTGGCAATTCATCCTGGTGCACTTTCTGATCGGCCTGTCGTCGTCGGCCACCTTCGGGCCGCTGATGGCGGAGGCCTCGCACTGGTTCAGCCGCTACCGCGGGCTGGCGGTCGCGATCGCCGCTTCCGGCAACTACATCGGTGGCACCATCTGGCCGCCGCTGGTGAACTGGGGCATGCAGACCTACGGCTGGCGCAGCACCCACATCGCGGTCGGCATCTTCACGGCGGTGGCGATGACGCTGGCGCTGGTCGTGCTGCGCATGCTGGTGGGAGCGGGCACCCAGCGCGATCACGTCAACGCGCCGCCGCCGCGCGTCAATCTGCGGCTTTCGACCAACACGCTGACGGCGATCCTGGCGCTGGCGAGCATCGCCTGCTGCGTGGCGATGTCGATGCCGCAGGTTCATATCGTCGCTTATTGCGGCGATCTCGGTTACGGTGTGGCGCGCGGCGCCGAAATGCTGTCACTGATGCTGGGTTTCGGCATCATCAGCCGGATCGGCTCGGGTTTTCTCGCCGACCGGATCGGCGGCATCGCCACGCTGCTGATCGGCTCGATCGCGCAGGGCACCGCGCTGCTGTTCTATCTGTTCTTCGACAGCCTGACCTCGCTCTACCTCATCTCCGCGATGTTCGGGCTGTTCCAGGGCGGCATCGTGCCGAGCTATGCCATCATCGTGCGCGAGGCGATGCCGGCATCGGAAGCCGCGACCAGAGTGGGCATCGTGATCTTCGCCTCGGTGTTCGGGATGTCGTTCGGGGGCTGGATCTCCGGCGTGATCTTCGACGCCACCGGCTCCTATGCCGCGGCGTTCCTCAACGGCGTCGCCTGGAATCTGGTCAACGTCACCATCATGGTGTCGTTGCTGATCCGCGCGCGTGGACGTTCGGCGAACATGGGCGCCGGTTTGCCGGCCTGAAGCGCGCGCGAAATAGCGCGCTTCGCCGACCGGTGACAGCGCGTATTCCGTTTTTCTTTGACGCTCGACGGTTTGCGTGCAAAATTTGCGCAATACAATCCTTGATCTTGACCTGATCTTGTCCGGCGCGACGTTCGATTGCGGAAGTCCCGGAAGTTATTTTGAGTTTTTATCTGTATTCATTGAAGAGTACGGCAATGTTCAGTGCCATCAGGAAGTTTGGCAGATTGACCAGGTCATCCATTATCCGGATGCGTCCAAGTCTGCCGATGAAAAAGCGACCTGGTTCTCCGCAGCGTTGGTGGCAAAAACTCTGGTCGCTTCGGGGAGCGGGGTTCGCAATCGCTGTGGCCGGCGTCGTCAGTATCATTCAGCTCCTTGTCGCGGTGCACGGCAAGCTGGTCATTCTTCCGTTCGAGGTCAGAAGCGATCAGAGCACTCCGGCGGAATTGGGCGCATCTTTCGCGCAAAGCCTGTCGGTAGCCCTGAACGAGTACAGGGAACTGTTCCCTTCGAAGAAGCCGGACGATCAGAGATATGTGGTCACCAGCAAGAATTACGCCGACCTCATCCAGTTCTTCATGGCGAAATTGCCGTATGTGGAAATTCCGCGGACGTCTCCTTTGAACAAGGGAGCGACTGTGCTGGAGGCCATCAAACTGGGACCGGTTTCGATACCGGTCAGCCAGCTCGTATTCGAGAACCTCGCCTTCTTCCACGAAGACACTTTGCGAGGCTCGCTTGAAATATGGGGCAACAGCCTGGTTGCGAAATTTTCGCTCGGCGGCGGCGAGAAGACGATCGCCATTTCCGCCTCGAAAGAGCAGGGTTATCAATTTCTGATAAGACGCGCCGCCGTCGAGCTGCTCCAGGAAAAGAAGTGGATCGAGCCAATGCCGATGAAGCTTTCGGCATTGCCGATGTTCAAGGATGGACTTCGCAATTATCTCGATTTTGATACTTTCGCGGAAGACAGGTTTATCGAGGCGGCCCGGGAAAACTATTCCGCGGCGTTGCAGGCGGACAGCAGTGCCGATCTGGCCCGGCTGCATCTGGGGACCGCCGAGTATGTCAGTACAGAGCCTGCGACAATTGCAAAGGCGATCGAGAATTTCTCGCTTCTGCTCGGAGGGGGGCAATACGTTCGCGCAGCCAGGATCGGTTATGTCGCTTCGGTTCTGCGCTACATCAACCGCGAAGGCAGCTGTGACGGAATCTATCGTTATTTGTTGCCGGCGTTTCAGGTGGTCAGGTCGTGGCAGAAGTCCGATGAGCCTCCGTCTGAGATTGACGAGCTGCTGCTTTGGAGCACGGCGTTTCGACGCGCCGCGAGCTTTCTGTTTCCCGATAAATCCTGCGCTACATGGGTGCGCTCGCTCGTCGGGGAGGACGATATTGCCAAGGTCTTCGGCAAGGCCAGGGCCGGTTACGACAAGGCACTGAAGCAGATTGCGGAACCGAACCGATATGCCGAGGGCGATGTCACGCGCTATCGATTCTACATTCTGTTGAACACCAAGTACCTGCTCGACGACATGGTCGACTATTCCATCCTGACCAAGCACCCCGATTCGAAAGTAGCGAATGTCGCACTTGAACTCGGTGCAGAAATCCAGCGGCAAAGAGACAAGCTTCCTGTGGAACGGCAGCGGTTCTTCGCGCCGAGTATCGCGGGTTCGGTCGCGGACAGCTACCTGCGGCTGGCGCGGATAAAGGAGAAGGAATCGGATCCTGCTGAAACGATGAGGCTGGTCTCGGCGGCCGTCGATCAGCTTCGTATTGCCCAGAGATCATCCGAACCTCCGACCGTGCAATGGGCGCTGTTCCGACTGGCGGACCTGGAGCTGGGGCGAGCGGACGCCAGCGCCTCGCTTGGGTGGTTGATGAAGGCCTATAATGGTTTGCCGTCCTTTCCGGGAGCGTTCGACGAGTCTTATTTTCCTTTCGGCATGTTGATCGAAAAGCCCGCGCGCCGTTGCGAAGCCATCGACCTGTTCAAGAAGGGAAGTGCGGCCGGCAGTGTCGCGAGCAAGCTGCTGCTGGCCGACGCCTTGCGACGGCAAGGCAATGGGAGCGCCGCGCTCGCGGTGACGGTCGAACTCCGGGCGTCGATCGATTCGTCGACGCAGTGGACCGGCGGCGCGATTGGGCAGAAGCTTTCGTTTTTGGAGGCGAAGCTGAAGCCGAAAAATCGGAAATCTCTCGATCTGAAGGCCTTGTTGCAGCAGCTCGGGCATCACGATGCCGGAAAGGAGTTTCTGAAGTTCGACATATTCGAGCTGGCCGAGATCGCCAAAGACGAAAAACTATTGACAACGCTAAAGGGAGAAATATTGTTTCCGGCATATTATCAACCAAAGATTGTTCGACGAAATTGTTGAAGGAGCGCGACCATGAGAGTTCCAGCCGGAATTATCCTGTCATTGCTCGCTGCCTTAATCATCGTTCAGACGACCGCAAACGCTTATGCCGACAAATGCCCACCGAATTGCGAACCGGACAAGCCGACCGACAAGGGCACGAGCGACAAGAGCACGAACAACAAGGGTAAATAGCGGCATTTAGCCGTTGTTGTGCCGGGATAGCATGGTCGCATCTCGCGGGCCCCGATTGCGCTTGCCGTCGGGCTTGAGGAGTTCGCCCTACGTATTGGTGCGATCCTGATGCGACGGCAAGCGAGACTTTATCACCGCCATGGATCGCGCGGCGTTCGTCAATGACGTCGCCAGTCACCCACTCGCGTCACGATCCGACGTTACGATCCTGGGGTCGCCGCGGATGCGCGCGGCGTTTGGCGATAGCGGACGGGCTGCTGAGATCGCGGTCCTGGATGGCTCGAGTTGAGATCGCTGCGGCAGCGCGAAATGGTTTTTCTCCTGCCCGAGGGGGACAAGATGCCGACACCGGATCAGCCATCGCCAACGGCCATGCCGACCTGCGACATTGTCATGAAGGGCGGCATCACCAGCGGTGTGGTATACCCGCTTGCTCTGGTGGAACTCGCCAAGAAGTACCGCTTTTCGAATATCGGCGGAACATCGGCCGGGGCGATTGCGGCGGCGGCGGCCGCGGCCGGCGAATATGGCAGGCAGACGCCGGGCGCCGGCTTCGCTCGGCTGGCGAAGATCCCAGCTGAAGTCGGTCCCGATCTGCTTTCCATGTTTCAACCGACGCCGGCCCTGAGGCCGCTGTTCGAGATCTTCCTGGCGACGTTGAAAGCCAAGGGCCGGATCAGCGCCGTGATCATGGCGGCGCTGATCGGATACTGGCCGAGCGCGTTGCTCGGACTGTTGCCTGGCGCGGCCGTCCTCACGCTAGCCGTCTGGTCTGGTGGCGGTTTGGGCTTCGCCGCGTTTGGCCTGTTGCTGGCGCTGGTGGGCCTGGTGGTGGCGATCCTCCGGCGTTTGTTGCGGGCCGCCAATACCGAACTCGTTGCCAACGATTTCGGGCTTTGTCCCGGTATTCGCCAATCGCGGTCCGCGCCGGAGGGGTTCACCGACTGGTTGGCGCGGGTGATCGAGGAAGCGGCGGGACGCCCGCCGGGAAGTCCGCCGCTTACCTTTGGCGATCTCGCCACCCCGCCCAACGGGGCGCCGGCGATCCGCCTTGCCATGATCACCACCAGCCTGATGGAGGAGCGCCCCTATACGTTGCCGCTGGAGCATGACCACCGTTTCGTCTTCAGGAAAGACGAGTGGGCGAAGATTTTTCCCGCTTCGATCATGGAATTCCTCGTCAGGGTGTGCGACCCGCTCGATCCCCCCGCCGAGGAGCCTGGGGAGTATTTCAAGTTTCCCGATCCGGCGCGGTTGCCGCTGATCGTCGGCGCGCGGATGAGCCTGAGTTTCCCGGGCCTGATCGCCGGGGTGCCGCTCTGGCGCAACGACTTCACGCTGGTCGAGGAAGCCGAGCGCAACAAGCTGAGACGGTGCCTGTTCAGCGACGGCGGCCTGTCGAGCAATTTCCCGATCCACTTTTTCGATCATTTGTTGCCGAACAGTCCGACCTTCGCGATATCGCTCGACGACTACGATCCAAAGCGCAATCGCGACAGCGTCTGGCTGCCGCAAAGCGCCAGAAGCGGAATTGCGCTGCCGGTGCTGCCGTTCAGCGGCCTCGGTGGATTTCTGACGCGTCTCTTGTTCTCGGCCAAGGACTGGCAGGACAACTTGCAGAGCACGCTTCCCGGGTACCGGGAACGCATCGCGCATGTCGTACTCAAGCCGGACGAAGGCGGCCTCAATCTCACGATGGATGCGAAGACGGTGCAGAAACTCGTTGGTTACGGCGAGCAGGCCGGCGTGTTGCTTCGCGACAAGTTCGATCTCGACGGGCACCGATGGCGCCGTTTTCTGGTCGCGATGGCGAGGATGGAGCAAACGCTCGACGAAGTCGCGACGGCCTACGACCAGGTACCGGGCAAGTTCGGCGATTTCCTCGCTGCCTATTCGCCAAATCCTTCGTCCTATAAACAGAACGCTGCGGAGGCGGCCGAGATGTTGAAGCGCGGTGCGGAACTGGCTGCGATGGGCAAGCGATGGGGCGTGCCCCCTACGATCCGGGACGGCAACATTCCAAGCCCGCCGACCAACCTTCGCGTCACGCCGAAATATTGAGAGCCATCGCGGCCGAGGAATGGCATGGCTACACCGCCTGTCCCGCCTTCAACAGCG
>JAIEPP010000403.1 GCA_019748335.1 Xanthobacteraceae bacterium | reverse complement strand
GTGTTTTGGCGTTTTTTTCCAATTGCGGGGCGGGTGCGAATAAGCGAGAAGAACGCGGCTTTTTGCAGCAAAAATGGACCACATCATGATGTCGGATGCAGTGCGGGCGGTGATTCTCGGCATCGTCGAGGGCATCACGGAATTTCTGCCGGTGTCCTCGACCGGCCACATGCTGCTGGTGCAGCGCTTCTTCGGCCTCGGCGAAGGCAATTTCTGGAACAGTTTTGTGGTGCTGATTCAGCTCGGCGCCATTCTGGCGATCGTCGCGCTTTATTTCGCCAAGTTGTGGAAGGTCGCGCTCGGCATGTTCTCGAACCCGGACGACCGCCGGTTCGTGATCGGCGTGCTGGTGGCGTTTCTGCCGGCCGTCGTCATCGGCCTGATTGCCGGCAAATACATCAAGGAATTTCTCTTCAATCCGTGGGTGGTGTGTTTCACGCTGATCGTCGGCGGCGCGATCCTGATGTGGGTCGATCAGCTCGACCTCCATCCGCACGAGGACGACGCCACCAAGTTTCCGCTGTTGATGTATTTGTGGATCGGCGTCGCGCAGTGCCTCGCCATGATTCCCGGCGTGTCGCGCTCCGGCGCCAGCATCGTGGCGGCGATGTTATTGGGCGCGGAAAAGCGCGCGGCGGCGGAGTTTTCGTTCTTCCTGGCGATCCCGACCATGGTCGGCGCCTTCGCCTATGATTTCTACAAGAACCGCGGGGAGATGACGACCGATCACCTCGGCATCATCGCGATCGGTTTCGTGGTCTCGTTCATCACCGCGATGATCGTGGTGAAGTCGTTCCTGAACTACGTCACCCGCCACGGCTTTACGTTTTTCGCGTGGTGGCGTGTCATCGTCGGCACGCTCGGCCTGATCGCGCTGGCGCTGGGGAAGTAGGACTAGCGCGGCCCACGTTTTTGCGCGCTTACGCGTTCTTGCGCTGAAACTGCCCGGCGGCGCGGAAGCGCCAGAGATATTGCGGGGCGATCGCTTCCATCGAATCCGGCGTGATTCCCAAACCTTCCAGCGTGAGGCCTGCGGCCTTCGCGGCATCCGACACCACGTTGTCCGAGCGCAGCAGCTCGACCTGGTCCGACGTCAGCTTCAGCGGCCCCGGCGCGAATTGCAGGAACAGCGCCTGTAGTTTCGCGAGGGCGAACGGCAGCGTGATCAACATGCGGTTACGCTCGGTGATTCCGAGGATGATTTCCATGATCTCGCGCATGGTCAGCACTTCCGGCCCGCCGAGTTCGTAGGTCGCGCCGGCCTTGGCCTTGCCGTCGGCGGCTTGCGCCACCGCGGCCGCGACATCGCCGACATAGACCGGCTGCATTCTGGTCAGGCCGCCGCCGATCAGCGGCAGCATGGGCGACAGGCGCGCCAGCGCCGCAAAGCGATTGGTGAACTGGTCCTCCGGGCCGAACACGACGGACGGCCGCAGGATGGTCGCGGACGGCACCGCTGCCAGCACCGCCTTTTCGCCGGCGGCCTTGGAACGGGCATAGGCCGACAGCGAGTTCTCGTCGGCGCCGATGGCGGAAACATGCACCACGCGCGCACTGACAGCCGCCGCTGCCTGGGCGACCGTTTCCGCGCCATTGGCCTGGACCGCTTCGAAGGATTGCGCGCCGCCGGCCGAGAGGATGCCGACCAGATTGATGGCGAGGTGGGAATCGCGCATCGCCGCCTCGACCGAGGCCGGATAGCGCAGGTTGGCCTGGACGGCATGGATCTGGCCGACCCTGCCGAGCGGTTGCAGGTGGCCGGCCAGTTCGGGGCGCCGCACCGCGACCCGGATGCGGAAATCGCGCTTGGCCAGGGCCCGGACCACGTTTCGCCCCAGAAAGCCCGATCCGCCAAAGACCGTGACGAGGGTTTCCTGGTTCGATGTCATGTTCGGTCCAATCCTGCGGGTCAAATTCGGGAGATCGCGGCGATAGTTAGCGGATTCGCAGTCCGCCAACACGCTTGATGCTTTACAGCGTAATTGGGCCGCATTGAAGCAATTTGACAAGCGTGCGACCGAACCTTACTAAGCCGGCCGGGCCCAGGTGGTGGAATTGGTAGACGCGCTGGCTTCAGGTGCCAGTGGCTTAACGGCCGTGAAGGTTCGAGTCCTTTCCTGGGCACCACTTTGCCCATGCCCAAAAATCGTTGCGAAGTGGCTTGGCGTGACGCGCCGGGCTGCGCTCGCCTTTCGTTCGGGGCTGACCGAGGCTAGCCTGCGGGCTCCGGCTCGGAGCCGCCTTGCATGTGCCCGTCCGGACCGCGGTTGAACACGCCATAGCTGCTGGATTTCATGCCGCCGCCGTTGGTCGCCAGTGCGGCCAGCCCCAGCTTCAACAGCTCGCGCACGGCGGCCGCCCGCGTCGGCATCCGGTGCCGGAAGCGAAAATCGTCGATCGTGGTCAGCTCTTCCGGCGAGAGCATCACCTGCAGCCGCTCACCGCGCATGTCGGACATCGGAAACACCCAAGTTGAGATCATTGAGTAGTTTACTCAACGCGGGAGCCCGCAGCCTGTTCCGCCAAACGAGACTGAGTCTCCAATTTAGCTAAATACTTCAATAAAAACAATATGTTAGATATTGATTTTCGGTTAACCGAGGCGCATATTCAGGGCTAGGAGCAAGCCCATGACGGACACCCTCAAGCTGCCACGCAAGCTTTCCGAAGAGCGCAAGCCGCAACCACCGCTGCGACCGAGCCACGCCAAGATCATCGAAAATCTCGAGCGCTGGGCCAACAGCACCGGCCTGCAGCCGCCGAAATTGCCGGATCCGAAGACGGCGTGAGCCGGTCATCCGCCTGAGAGAACGTTCCGTCTCAAACGAATCGCTCGCCGGTTCGGACAGCCACGGACTTCTGCACGAAGTACATCCCCACCAGCGAGACGATCGACGTCGCGACGACGATATAGCCGAGCCAGTCGAAATGCCGGAGCGAACCGTCCGCATTTTGCGTGATGATCGCCGCGGCCAGAACCGACCCGAGCCCGCCGGAGAGTTGTTGCAGGGATGCGCTGACGGCGCTGAAGGAACCGCGCTGGCTGGGATCGGGGATCGCGGAGATCAGCGCCTGTGACGGGATCATGCGCGAAAAGATGCCGACGAACATCAGCACGTTGACAACAATGACCGTCGTCAACGAGACCTGACCGAGATGCGTGTAGATCAGCACCATGACCACGGACATGGCGCTGCCGAACGCGAAAGTCGGAAATTTTCCGAGCGCGTCGCTGGCGCGTCCGACGAGCGGGCCCGTGAAAATGCTGAACAGGCCCGAGACCAGATAGATGGTCGGCAGATGCAGGATGTCGATGCCGAGATTGTTCACGGTGTAGGCGCTGCCGAACGGCATCAGCATGTAGCCGCCCGTCGCCAGCAACGTCGTCACCAGGAACGCGGTCGTGTAGCGCGTTTGCGCGACGGTGGCGATCAGGTGCCGAAACGCGGTCTTGTCCTGTTTGAGCGACAGATGGGCGTTCACCGGCTGCATCAGCCATGCGACGGCCGCCATGGCTGCGATCGACAGGATGATGATCGCGCCGAACGAAACGTGCCAGCTCCAGTGGTTGGAAAGAAACAGCCCGGCCGGAATGCCCAACACCTGGCTGGCCGCGAACGCGGTTTGCACGAAGCCCATCACACGGCCGCGCTGCTGCAGCGAAAACAGGTCGGTGGTGATGGCGAGCACGATGGCGCCGATCACGCCGCCGAACACCCCGGTCACGATTCGGCCCAGCAACAGCACATGGTAGTTCGGCGCCAGCGCGCACAGCGCCGTCCCGAGGGTGAAGCCGACGTAAAAGAACAACAGCAGACGCTTGCGGTCGAAACGATCGGCGAATCCCGCGCTGAGGATGCCCGAGATTCCTGCGCTGAACGCATAGGCCGAGACCGCCACCCCGAACTGTCCAGCCGTGATGTCGAGCGCCGGCATGATGATGGCGCCGAGCGGCGACATGATCGTGAAGTCGAGAATCACGGTGAACTGAACCAACGCCAGCAACGCGACCAGCAGCCACTGGTAGCGCGAGAAGCCGCGATCCGGCGGCGATTGATCGTCGATCTCTGCGGTCATGACGTCCATTCACAAAGGGGAAGCAGGCGGAATCACCAAAGGAATCTTCGGGTTGCGCGTTCAAGCAGCGCGGTGGCGTTCGATCAAGCGGTCTGTCGATCCAGCGATACGCGCAACGATCACTTAAAAGTGGTCATTGCGGTTTCGATGGCCTCTTCGCCAAATAAGCGACGTGGGCCATAGCGCTTTCGAGCGAAGCATGCCCTCGGACTTGATCCGGGGGTGGACCCTGGTTTGCGCAGAGAAAACGCATCAAACAAACGCGTCAAACAGTGTCGAACCCTATCGCGCCTTGGTCTTCGGGCCACTAGCGACAGGCTTGGCCCTCATGCGCATGCTGTTGCCGGAGCCCTTTTCAATCTCGAAGGCGTCTGTCTTTCGCACGAGATCGCTGAGCTTGCTCGCTCCGTAGGTGCGGGAATCGAAATCTGTGAACAAGTTCGATATCTGCGCGCCCACCGCGCCGAGCAAAACCCAACCATCCTCGCTTTCGATTTGCGAAATGGCCTTTTGCAGGATCGGAATCGCGGCGCTTGGCGGCTCCAACGAGTTCGGCTTGGCGGTAGCGTTGGCGCCGCTGCTCGCAGCCTGCGGCACCAGGTTCTCGGTGTAGATAAAGCGGCGGCAGGCCTGCCTGAAACTTTCCGGCGTCTTCTGCGCGCCAAAACCGTAGACATCGGCGCCCTGTTCGCGCAGGCGCGACGCCAGGCGGGTAAAGTCGCTGTCGGAAGAAACCAGGCAGAAGCCGTCGAACCTTCCACTGTGCAAGAGATCCATCGCATCGATGACCAAAGCGATATCCGAGGCGTTCTTGCCCTTGGTGTAGGCGAACTGCTGGTACGGATCGATGGCGTATTTTTGCAGGATGTCGGCCCAGGATTTGAGCTGTGGCGTTGAGAAATCGCCATAGATGCGACGCACGCTGGCCTCGCCGAACTTGGCTATCTCCTCGAACAGCCCGCTCGCGATTTGCGGCGAGGTGTTGTCGGCGTCGATCAACACGGCAAAACGGGGCAGTCGTTGCTGTTCGGCTTTCACAGGGCACCCCCGGTTGTGGCGACGGCCGGCAGATACTGACGCGATTCCCCCCATTATGGAAAGACTGAAGAAAATACGCCCTGCGCCCCTCGTTTGTTGGCGATTTCGACGTTAGTTTAGCCTGATATCGATTCGACGAGGTTTTGAACGAATGACCATCCGCCTGCATCGTGGCGACCTGCCTGATCTTTCCCGCTACACGGATTCGGTCGCGATCGATACCGAGACCATGGGGCTCAATCCGCACCGCGACCGGCTCTGCGTGGTGCAGATGTCGAACGGCGACGGCAGCGCCGACGTGATCCAGATTCCGAAAGGGCATACCGACGCGCCGAATCTGAAGGCGCTGCTGGCCAATCCGAAAATCACAAAGATCTTTCACTTCGCACGGTTCGACCTTGCCGCGCTCAGCAACGCTTTTGGCGTCATGCCGCAGCCGGTCTACTGCACCAAGATCGCCTCGCGGCTGGTCCGCACCTATACCGACCGGCACGGCCTGAAGGATTTGGTGCGTGAAGTGCTCAACATCGATCTGTCGAAGCAGCAGCAATCGAGCGACTGGGGGGCGCCTGCTCTCAGCGAAGCCCAGCTCGCTTATGCCGCCTCCGATGTGCTGCATCTGCACGCCTTGCGCGAACGGCTCGACACCATGCTGGCGCGCGAGGGCCGCACCGAACTGGCGCAGGCTTGTTTCAACTTTTTGCCGTTCCGGGCGAGACTCGATCTCGGCGGCTGGGAGGCTGAGGACATTTTCGCGCATTCGTGAGCCGAAACCGTCCAAATCAGCCGTCAAAGTCAGCCGGTCGAGCGACGCTTCGCCCCGTTTCGGTCACACTGGTGAGAGCACGTCCGGGCTGCATTTTGCAGCGATCCCGGATACAATCGCGGGGAAATCTCGCGGTTTGGAGTGGCGGTGAACTCGGTACAGAACCCAGCAGCCTTTGGCGCCGGCATGGAGGCGCGCTTTGCCGCCGCCGCGCGCCACAGCCGGTTGGTGCGTGTGCTGCGGATCGCGGTTCCGGCGGCAGTGGTTATTGCGATGGCGGCTATCGTCGCGGTGTCGGTCTTCAATCCGTTCCGCATGCTGCTGCCGAAGCTGCCCGTCGATATGGGAAACCTGGTGGTATCCGGCACCAGGATCACGATGGAATCGCCGCATCTCGCCGGCTTCTCGACCGACCAGCGGCCCTACGAGATGTGGGCAAAGGCCGCGACCCAGG
>JAIEPP010000389.1 GCA_019748335.1 Xanthobacteraceae bacterium | reverse complement strand
GGGATAGCCCGAAGCGCCCAGCCGCTTCTCCAGCGGGCCCTTGACGTCGTGATCGAGCTTGTTGCGGCCAGCCATCGCCTGCGACTGCTGCTCCGCCAGTTTCATCAGATCGGGATCGACCACGACCGCGCCGAGGCCATTGTTCTGCCGGTACAGCGAGATCATCGAGGCCGCCGCCTGCGAGTCGAGCGTGGCGCCGCCATTGGCCATGCTGAGATACATGGTCGGCTGTTCCGGCGCCTGGGTGTCAGCCGTGCAACCGCCCAGCGCCAGAAGCCCGATAGTGGCAAAAATAGCCCGCATGATTCCCAATTTCCCCGGAATGGTCTGCCGTTGTTGCATACCAACCGTGGCTGAATGGTGAATGGCGGGCCGATCCCGCCCGATTCGGACTAATCCTGCGCAGCGAAAATGCGGTAGCGGCGGGGCTGCAGGCTGACGATTTCGCCGGCCTGAAGTTCCCGGTCCCGGGGCGCATCGATTTCGATCACGGTATTACCCTCGCCCGAGAGCGTGACCTCCGCCCGCTGGATCGGACCGAACGAGCGGACATGGCGCACCGCGCCTTCCAGCGCGCCGGACCCGGCCGGTCCGATCTGCATGTCGTGGCGGCGGATGAACAGTTTCGAGGCTCCGGACGCGGCACCATTGGCGGCGATATTGAGCGGCCGCCCGCCGAGCCGCACCGACCCGCCGCTGACGTCCACCGGCAGCACGATGGATTCGCCGATGAAACCGTGGACGAAGGCGGTCGCCGGACTGTCATAGACCTCGCCGGGCGTGCCGATCTGCTCGATGCGGCCCTTGTCCATGACAACCACACGGTTGGCGACTTCGAGCGCCTCTTCCTGGTCGTGGGTGACGAAGATCGAGGTGACGTGGATTTCGGAATGCAGCGAGCGCAGCCACTGCCGCAGTTCCTTCCGCACCTTGGCATCGAGCGCGCCAAAGGGTTCGTCGAGCAGCAGGATGCGCGGCTCGATCGCGAGCGCCCGCGCCAATGCGATGCGTTGACGCTGGCCGCCGGACAACTGGCTGGGATAGCGGCTCGCCAGCCAGTCGAGTTGCACCAGGTCGAGCAATTCCTTGACCCGGGCGCGGATCGTGGCCTCGTCCTTGCGAATGGCGCGCGGCTGCACGCGCAAACCGAACGCGACGTTTTCGAACACCGTCATGTGGCGGAACAACGCGTAGTGCTGGAACACGAACCCGACCTGGCGCTCGCTGGCGCCGCGCGCCAGCGCGTCCTCGCCGTCGATCGACACTTCGCCGGAATCCGGCCAGTCGAGACCGGCGATGATCCGCAGCAGCGTGGTCTTGCCCGAACCGGACGGCCCAAGCAGCGCCAGCAATTCGCCGTTGCCGACTTTCAAATCGACATTGTCGAGTGCGGCGAAGGTGCCGAACTTCTTGACGATGTTTTTTACTTCAATGGTCATACGGGACTTGTCCTTCGTCCAGACGACGCTCGAGAACGGTCTTCACGACCAGCGTGATCAACGCCAGCATCGCCAACAGCGATGCAATCGCAAACGACGATACGAATTGATATTCGTTGTAGAGAATCTCGACCAGCAGCGGCATGGTGTTGGTTTCGCCGCGAATATGCCCCGATACGACCGACACCGCGCCAAACTCGCCCATCGCGCGCGCATTGCAGAGCAGCACGCCGTACAGCAGGCCCCATTTGATATTGGGCAGGGTGACGCGGAAGAAGGTCTGCAAGCCGGACGCGCCGAGCGAGATCGCGGCCTCCTCCTCCTGCGTGCCCTGTTCCTGCATCAGCGGGATCAGCGCGCGGGCGACGAACGGAAACGTCACGAAGATGGTCGCAAGCGCAATGCCCGGTACCGCAAACAGCACATGGATATCGTGCGCCTGCAGCCACGGCCCGAGAAACCCCTGCGCGCCGAATAGCAGCACGAAGACGAGACCCGAGATCACCGGACTGACCGAGAACGGCAGGTCGATCAGCGTGATCAGAAACGTCTTGCCGCGAAAATCAAACTTCGAGATCGCCCACGCCGCCATCACGCCGAAAACCAGATTGAGCGTGACCGAAATCGCCGCCACCAGCAGCGTCAGCCAGATCGCCGAAAGCGCTTCGGGTTCTGCGAGCGCGCTGAAATAGGCGCCGACGCCTTTGGAAAACGCCTGCGCGAACACCACGACCAGCGGCAGTACCACGAAGACGGTGAGGAAGGTAACCGCGAGCCCGATGATGACAAAGCGGACCGGGCCCGGCTCGGTCCGCAGATGCTGTGGCGAGGTGCGCGGCCGCGCTTGCGCGCCCGAGTCGCGGGAAGATGGCGATGCGATACTCAGGTCCGCCGCGGGCGCATAGGCCCGCAACTCGGTCGCTGAGGTCACAAAGCCCGATTCCGTCGACATCACCACTCTCAATGCACCGGCGTTCGGTTTTGTGCCCAGCGTTGCAGGCGGTTGACGGCGAAGATGATCAGGAACGAGGCCAGCAGCATGATGACCGCAATCGCGGTGGCGTCGGCGTAGCGAAATTCGGACAGCCGGATCACGATCAGAAGCGGCGCGATTTCCGAAACGTTCGGCAGATTGCCGGCGATGAAAATGACCGAGCCGTATTCGCCGACCGCGCGCGCGAACGCCAGCGCGAACCCCGTCAACAGCGCCGGGACCAGCCCCGGCAGGATCACCCGGAATACGGTGTGCCAACGATTGGCACCAAGGCTCGCGGCCGCCTCCTCGATTTCAGGATCGAGGTCGATCAGCACCGGCTGCACCGTCCGCACCACAAAGGGAATGCCGATGAAGACCATCGCGATGAAGATTCCAACCGGCGTGAACGCGACCTTGATGCCGAGTTCAGCCAGCGGCGCACCGAGCCAGCCCTTTTGCGCAAACAACTGCGTCAACGCGACGCCGGCCACCGCGGTCGGCAGCGCAAAGGGAATATCGACAATGGCGTCGAACAGCCGCCGGCCCGGAAAGCGATAGCGCACCAGCGCCCAGACGATGATGGTTCCCATCACCAGATTGACCAGTGCTGCGGCAAATGACAGGCCGAATGAAATCTTCAGCGCGTTCAGCGTGCGGCGGCTGGTGACGATGCCCCAGAACTGATCGAACGACAGTTCGAAGGTCTTGAGAAACAGCGCGGCGAGCGGAATCAGAATGATGACGGATAGCCAAGTCAGGGTCAGTCCCATGGTGAGACCGAACCCCGGCAAGCTAGACCGTCGTGCCGCCGCTGTGCTCACAAGTCCCCCTGCTTCAACTTCGACGGATCAATTCTTGTAGATCTGGTCGAAAATGCCGCTTTCGCCGAAATGGTCCTTCTGGGCCTTGGTCCAACCACCGAAAACGTCGTCGATGGTGAAAAGTTCAACCTTGGCGAAAGATTTTTCGTACTCCTTGGCGATTTCCGGATCGCGCGGACGATAGGAATTCCGTGCGGCAATTTCCTGACCTTCCTTGGTATACCAATACTTCAGATAGGCCTCGGCGGCGTCGCGGGTGCCTTTTTTATCGGCAACCCTGTCGACGACAGCCAAAGGCGGCTCCGCGAGGATCGACAACGGCGGCGAAATAATCTCGAACTTGTCCTTGCCGAATTCGCGTTGCGCCAGAAACGCTTCGTTCTCCCATGCCAGCAGCACGTCGCCGACGCCGCGCTCGACAAAGGTCACCGTGGAGCCGCGTGCGCCGGTATCGAGCACCGGCACGTTCTTGTAGAGGTCGCCGACGAACTGCTTTGCCTTGTCGGCGGAACCGAATTTCTTCTGCGCATACCCCCATGCAGCAAGATAGTTCCAGCGCGCGCCGCCCGAGGTTTTCGGGTTCGGCGTGATGACGCTGACGCCGGATTTAATCAAATCGTCCCAATCCTTGATGCCCTTGGGATTGCCCTTGCGCACCAGGAACACGATCGTCGAGGTATAGGGTGAGGCATTGAGCGGCAACTTCTTCTGCCAGTCCGGCGCCAGCAGACCCTTGGCGGCGATGGCGTCGATGTCATAGGCCAGCGCCAGTGTGACAACGTCGGCCTGCAGCCCGTCGATCACGGCGCGCGCCTGCGATCCGGAGCCGCCATGCGACTGCTTGATCTCGACGCTCTTGCCGGTGTCCTTCTGGTAGGCCGCCGCAAATGCCTTGTTGAAATCGACATAGAGCTCACGCGTCGGATCGTAGGAAACGTTGAGCAGGCTGATATCGGCGGCGAATGCCGAGCTCGCCCACAGCAGACCCGCGACCAGCGGCAGAATACGACGGACCATTTCAATCTCCATTCGAAGCGACGCCATTGTCAGCAAAAGCACGGAGAGCATAAGTCGCGGCGAAGGCATCCCAAGTCAACGAAACCGCATTTCATTGTTTGTGGTGCCGCAGCGTCCTTGTCCTAAGAACGACGTCTTCTACGAAGTTTTCGTCGTGTGGATGCCGCATTCCGTCTTGGCCTTGCCGCGCCAGCGGCCGGCACGCTCGTCTTCGCCGGGCGCGGTCCGGCTCGAGCAAGGCATACACCCGACCGACAGATAACCCGATGCGACCAATGGATGCGGCGGCAGCTTGGCGAGCCGGTAGATCGCCTCGATCTCTTCGCGCGACACGTTGGCAAACGGATTGAATTTCAGCTTCGCGCCGTCGTCTTCGACCACCGGGATTTCCGCCCGCGCGCCGCCCTGGAACCGCTTGCGTCCGTTGATCCATGCCGAAAACGGCTTTAACGCCCGCGCCAGCGGTTCGACCTTGCGGATACGGCAGCAGGCGTCGGGATCGCTGAACCACAATTCGCGGTCGGGATCGTCGCGCGTCAGCGTCAGTTCCAGCGGCTTGATCGAGCGAACGTCGCGCAGGCCCAGCGCCGCAATCAGCGTATCGCGATAGGCCAGCGTCTCCTCGAACAGCCAGCCGGTGTCGAGAAAGATCACCGGGATCGTGGGATCGACGTCGGCCATCACCTTGAGCAATGCCGCCGATTCCGTGCCGAACGACGACACCAGCGCGAGGTGTTCGCGGCCGACGGTCTCCAGCGCGGTCTCGATGACTTTCGCCGGCGACGCCTCGCGCAGCGCGCGATCGAGCACTGCGGCCTGCGACGGCATCGCGGTGTCTTCGGTCAGGGCCTGTTGAAGAATCGCGCTCACTGTCCAGCACTCTCCGAATGGCGCAGCTGCATCCGCCGATTGAGCGCGGTGACGCGGCCGTCGCCGGTCGGCTGGTAGAACACCGAGTAGCGCTTGGCGGTGGAGGCGAACGCCGCCGCGTCGCTGTCCTTCTTCACCTCGAAGGCGTCGAAGCCGGCGCGCAGCATGAACACGAACTGGTCGCGCAGCACCTGGCCGGTGGCACGAAGCTCGCCTTCGTAGCCGTGACGCTCGCGCAGCAGCCGCGCCTGGCTGTAGGCGCGGCCGTCGCGGAACGACGGAAACACCAGCGCCACCGCGGCCAACCGGTCGAGATACGGCACGAGATCGTCGAGGTCGCGGCTGTTCGGCCAGATGACGCCGGTCTTGCCGGCACGCCGCGACAGCGTTTCGGGATCTTCGAGAAACCGCGCCGCCGAAATCAGGACCGCGCCGTCACCCGGCAGTTCGGCACCATCGGCGACATGGAGAAAGAGATCGTCGACGACGTTTGCGTTCTTAACGAGTGGCATAGACCCGCTCCTTGAATGGTTCGACGCCGAGCCGCTTGACCGTATCGACGAACAGTTCTTCAGGCCGATCGCGCAGCGCGAGATAGGCTTCGACAATGTCTTCGATCACGTCGGCGACCTCGGCATAAGGCACCGACGGGCCGATCAGGGTGCCCATCTGGGCGTTCTCGTCGGCGCGGCCGCCGATCGTGATCTGATAAAATTCCTCGCCGTTCTTTTCGACGCCGAGAATGCCGATATGGCCGACATGGTGGTGCCCGCAGGCATTGATGCAGCCGGAAATGTTGATGTGCAGCCGCCCGATCAGGTTGGCGGTTTTATGGTTGGAAAAACGCCGCGTCAATTCCTGCGCGATCGGAATCGAGCGCGCATTGGCCAGCGAGCAGTAATCCAGCCCCGGGCAGGCGATGATATCGGTCACCAGGTTGATGTTCGGCGTCGCGACGCCGATCTTGTCGAGCGCCTTCCACAGCACCGGCAGGTCGCGCTTGGCGACATGCGGCAACACCAGATTCTGCTCATGGCCGACGCGAATTTCGCCGAACGAATACTTCTGGGCCAGATCCGCGATCGCGTCCATCTGATCGGCGGTGGCATCGCCGGGCGGTCCGCCCACCGGCTTCAGCGACAGCGTCACGATCGAATAGCCCTGTACCTTGTGCGGGAACACGGAATTC
>JAIEPP010000620.1 GCA_019748335.1 Xanthobacteraceae bacterium | reverse complement strand
TCTTGTATTTCCAGCCGACGATCTTGCCGCCAGACAAAGTCGCGGCGATCGTGTCTCGGTAGATCGGGCGGTAGATATCGTGCTGGATGTCTTCCTCGCGGGTCCACACCACCTTGACCGGCCCATCGACCTGCTTGGCGATACGAACCGCCGCGACCACCATGTCAGGCTCGAGCTTGCGGCCGAAGCCGCCGCCCAGCAGATGCTGGTTCACGGTCACTTTCTCAACCGGCAGCCCGGCGGCCTTCGCGGCCTCCGACTGGACCCGCGCCATGATCTGCGTCCCGGTCCAGATTTCGCAGGAGTCAGGCTTGCAATGAACCGTAGCGTTCAGCGGTTCCATCGTTGCATGGGCGAGGAAAGGCAATTCGAACGATGCCTCGAATTTTTCGCCGGTCGCGAGACCCTTGGCGATATCGCCCTCCGATTTGGCGACCACGCCGTCCTTTTCGCTGGCGGCGCGCAGATCCTGCCAGATGTCCTTTGAACTGAGGCGGGCATTCGGCCCCTCATTCCACTCGACCTTGAGCGCTTCGAGACCCTTCTTGGCCGCCCACATGTGGTCGCCGACCACCGCGACCAGATCGTCGAGCACCACGATCTGCCGCACGCCCGGAATCTTTTTGGCGGCGCTGTCGTCGACCTTGCCGACCTTGCCGCCGAAAACCGGACATTGCGCCAGCGTCGCGAATTTCATGCCTGGCAACATGGCGTCGATGCCGTAGACGGCCTTGCCGTTGACCTTGTCCGGTGTGTCGAGCCGCTTGAAGGGCTGGCCGATATAGACGAAATCCTTGGGGTCCTTCAGCTGTATATCCTTGGGCGGGATCTCGCCGCTCGCGGCCTGCGCCAGTGCACCATAGGATAGCGTCCGCCCGCTCGCCTTGTGCGTCACCACGCCCTTCGACGTCGTGCAGCTTGCGGCATCGACCTGCCATTGCGCGGCCGCAGCCTGCACCAGCATGGCGCGCGCGCTGGCACCGGCTTCGCGCAACGGCTTCCAGAACGCCCGGACCGACGTGGAGCCGCCGGTCGCCTGAATGACGAAAACGGGATTGCCGTAAAGCTTCTCGTTCGCCGGCGCGTGCAGCAGCTTCACCTGCGACCAATCGGCATCGAGCTCTTCAGCCAGGATCATCGAAATCGATGTATAGATGCCCTGTCCCATCTCGACCTGCGGCATCACCAGCGTGGTCGCGCCTTCCGCGTCGATGCGGATGAAGGCGTTGGGAGCGAACTTGCCGTCGGTCAGGTCGGGCGGTTGATTGGGCTCATTGACGGCGGCGCGCAGCGGCAGGTGGAAGGCGAGCAGAAAACCGCCGGCAAGTCCGCCGGTCAGCAGCGCACGGCGTGAAACGCCATCGGTGGAATTTTCCACGGCGATTTTTTCAACTGATTTCATGGCGCGCTCCTACGACTGACGTCCGGTCGCAGCCTGCTTGATGGCCTCGCGAATCCGTACATAGGTGCCGCAGCGGCAAATGTTCCCGGCCATCGCAGCGTCGATGTCGGAATCGTCCGGATTGGGCGTTGCGGCGAGGAGGGCGGCTGCCGCCATGATCTGGCCGGACTGGCAATAGCCGCACTGGATCACTTCAAGATCGAGCCAGGCTTTCTGCACCTTGGCGCCCGCGGCCGAGGCGCCGACGCCTTCGATGGTGGTCACCGGCCGATCGCGCACCGCGCCGACCGGCAGCACGCAGGATCGCACCGGCTTGCCGTCGATATGCACGGTGCAGGCGCCGCATTGCGCGATGCCGCAGCCGAACTTGGTTCCGGTCATGCCGAGGATATCGCGAAGCACCCAGAGCAGCGGCATGTCCGCCGGCGCGTCAAAGGATTTTGTTTCGCCGTTGATGGTGAGCGTCGTTGCCATAAGCACCCCCAGAGAAAACGGCCGCGGGCAGCGGACACGTTGGCGAACTACGACAAACCATATCGCACTGCAATGAACTGGGAAGCGGAAATATTATTGGCAATGCTGATTTGCATTGTCGCAGGGTCAGACGATGCGCATCACGAAATCGTGCGGAACGCACTGCATCCGTTTTGGGCCAATTGACATGATGAACGTCATTTACCGCGCGCGTCTGATTGGCGAGGCTCAACCAAAGCAATGACGACGGGCGTATGACGCGGTCCGCTCAGGACTGGCGGAACCCCATGCGGAAGGCGCCCCAATGGCGGCCGCGGACATGGATCGGCGAGGACAGGTCCTTCATCAGCACGAAATTGCCGCCACCCATGTCGCGCCGGTAGGTCTGCAGCAGGAACGGCCGCGTATTCGCGGCAACCTTCTTGACGGCGCGATCGCTGAACAGGCGCCGGTTACGGCAGTTCGCATTGTTCCAGACCGGGTCCGGACCCGGCGGATGGCGATAGTTCGGGTTATGGGTCGGCAGGTATCCGCCCTTGGCCCAGGCCACGCAAAACACGATGCGCGGATCGAGCTTCTGAACGGGGTCCTGGATTTCAGGCAGAATGCGGTCGGTGAAGGCGACATAGTCCGTCAGGTATTGCTTCGGATCGGTGCCCGCGATCTCGCGATACTTCTCGTCCATCAATTGATCGAGCGTGATGTCGCCGCGCGCGACGGCGGCCTCGAAGGCGGCCGAGATCTGCTTTGCCGTGTCGACCACGACGCGGATCAGCGGCGCGTCCGATGTCTCGACGCCGCTGTCGGCTATCAGCGCGATCAATCCTTCCGACACTTCGAGCAGTTTGGCGACGCGGTCGTCGGCATGTCTGAGGTCGGTCGACGACAGGTCGACACCCTTAGCGAGATTTCCGAGTTCGTCGATCACCCGGTCGCAATGCGCGAGATTGGAGGTCGCCGCCCTGGCGACGCCGTCGATCTCTTGGCCCACCGCCGTGAAACCGTCCTGGACGCGGGCGATGATGCTCTGGATCTGGGCGGCGCCGGCGCCGGCGTTCTTGGCCCGCAACGAGGCGTCGCCGCTCTCGCCGATCAGATTGTTGACCTGGCCGTCGAGCCCGCGAACGGTATTGCCGATCAGTTGTGTCGCCTGCCGGGTGGCTTCCGCGAGATTTTTCACCTCGCTGGCGACGACGGCGAAGCCGCGCCCCGCGGCGCCGGCGCGCGCGGCCTCGATGGTCGCGTTCAGCGCCAAGAGATTGGTCTGCCGCGCGATCGCCTCGATCGATCCCGACACCTTGGCGACATCCGCCAGCGCCGCGCCGACTGAACTCAGCCGATGCTCGATGCGGTCGACCGCTTCGATCAGTTCGGCGATGTGCTGGACCGCGGTCTCGACCACGGCGCGTGACTGCGTGATTTCGCCGACCGCGGCCGTTGCCGCCGTCTGCACCGCCTGCGAGGCCGAGGCGATACCGTGATTGGCGGAAACCATGGTCTCCGCGGTTTTCTGCAAATGTCCGAACCGGTCGGACTGGCCGGAAACCCGCCCTGCCACTTCCTGTAGGTTGCCGGCGACGTCGGCGAGCTCGACGCCGAGGCCGCCGATCCGGTTGGCAAGCTGATCGACCAGCCGTTCGCTGGCCGACGGCGCCGTTGCGGTAACGTTTAGTTCCGTGGATTGAGCTGCCGGCATCACGGCATTTCCTTGGCTGAAATCGGGGTCACAGTTTGTACGCGGTTCGGAAGCCGCCCCAGTGGCGGCCCTTGACGCGGATCGGCACGTCGATCTCGCGCATCATCACGGTGTTGCCGTTGCCCATGTCGCGGGCATAGCTCTGAACCATATAGGCGCGCTGGTTGCGGCCTGCGGCAAGCCCCGCCGGATCGTTGAAGATACGCCGGTTGCGGCTGTTGGCCGTGTTCCAGGTGACGTCGCCGGGCCGCTGCGGGTGGGAATAGATCTTGTTATGCACCGGCAGGTAGCCGTTGCGGTCGATCATCGCGGCGAACGCCATGCGCGGATCCTTGGCCAGGAACGCTTCCTGGAACGGCGGCAACGCGCGATCGGCCCAGTCCAGCACCCTGGTGCGGTACTGCACCGGATTGCTGCCGGTGATCTCGACATAGTCGGTATCGAACATGTCCTCGATCGAGATCGCGCCGCTTGCGACGCCGTTCTCGAAGATTTTCGTCAGCGCCGTGCCGGCTTCCATGGCGCGGGTGACGAACTCGGTATTCTCGTCGTGGATCGACCACAACGCGTCTTCGATTTTTTCGATCAACGCCGCATCCGGCCGCGCGAACTGGGCGAGCGTGCCGGCCTTGGTGCGCTCGCCAATCCGGATCTGGCAAGCGCCGACGTTCTGCAGCGTGGCGCCGAGGGTTTCATGGGGCGACAGCCGCCCGGCATCCGGTCCGCTGATCAAAATGCCTTCGTTCGAAATCTCGTAGACCGGGGCGGTGATGGGGCCGCGTGGCGTCTGGATTTCAATCTTCAAACTGCAGGGCAACTTTTCGCGCTTGCGGCGCTCGGAGTTCTCGCTTTGGCGCAGCAGCACGGCGCAGCGTGATTTGAGCTTCTGGGCGAAGGTGGTGACAGCGCGGCCCGCCTTGGCGACGCTCTCGCCGTGGGCCTCGGCCTCCTTGGTCGCGCTGTCGATTTCGCTTGCGCTGTCGCCGACCGACACGATGAAGCGTGACGTCGAAGCGGCACTGTCGGACATCTCGCCGGTGGTCTGGCTCTGTTGGGCCACCGCGCTGTTGACATTGTCGAACACCGGGCGGATCGCCTCGATCGACTGCGAGATCCGCTGCACCGCATCGGCCGAGCCGGTGGCGTCGCGCTGCAGCGCCTCGATCTTCTTGCTGATCTCCTCGGTGGCCTTCTGGGTCTGCACCGCGAGCGCCTTCACCTCCGTTGCGACGACGGCGAAGCCGCGGCCGGCTTCACCGGCGCGCGCCGCCTCGATCGTGGAGTTGAGCGCCAGCAGCGTGGTTTGCCGCGCGATCTGCGCGATCAGGTTGACGACGTTGCCGATCGCGGCCGAACTCTCCCGGAGGCGATCGACATTGGCGCTGGCTTCGCGGGCCGCGGCGCTGGCCTGATCGGCGAGCTTGCCGGCGTCGCGCACCTGCGCGCCGATGCCCTGTGCCGATTGGGTGAACTTGTCGGTGGATTGCGAAAAGGTCGTCGCCGTGCTCTGCGCGGCGCTGGTGTGGCCGGTCAGGGCGTCGGTGCGCTGGCGGATGGTCGACAGTGTTACGGCCGCCGCCTCGGCGCCGCCGGCGACCGAATTGGCGGCGCGTTCGAGCTGGCGGATCATGCCGCCGAGCTCGAGTTCCAGCAGTTCAAGGATTTCGTTGGCCGAATCGCTCTCGTTGACCGTTTCGGCCACAGGGGCCGAAGCCGGAACCGTCGTAGATCCCTCGGGTTCGACGGCAGGTGCAGCCGCTTTCGGCACTCGCTTTGCAAACAGACCGAAAGCCATGGGAACTTCTTAAAAGTTGAGAATGGATGGGACATCCTCTCATCCGAGCATGAAGTCATGGTTAACAACTGCCTCATATTCCAGCAGGCGGGACCGGTTTGGCTGCGCGAAATTGACGCAAATCTTTGATTTCGGCCCGTCACCGGCCTATAAGGCCGCGCTTTCACCCCAAATCCCTCCGGACGAATCCAAGAGACCCCCCGCATGGCCGGCCATTCCCAATTCAAGAACATCATGCACCGGAAGGGCAAGCAGGATGCCCAGAAGTCGAAGGTGTTCGGCAAGCTGGCGCGGGAAATCACCGTGGCCGCGAAACTCGGCACCCCCGACCCCGCCATGAATCCACGGCTGCGCGCGGCCATCATCGCGGCGCGCCAGGAAAACATGCCGAAGGACAATATCGAGCGGGCGGTGAAGAAGGCGACAGGCGGCGACAGCGAGAACTACGACGAAATCCGCTACGAGGGCTATGGCCCCGGAGGGATCGCCGTGATCGTCGAGGCACTGACCGACAACCGCAACCGCTCGGCTTCCGATATCCGTACCTACTTCACCAAATCCGGCGGCAATCTCGGCGAAACCGGCTCGGTAGCCTTCATGTTCGATCGCACCGGCATCATCGAATATGATGCCAAGGTCGCCTCCGACGACGCCATGCTGGAAGCCGCGATCGAGGCCGGCGCCGATGACGTGATCTCCAGCGAGAACGGCCACGAGGTCTACGCTTCGCAGGAAACCTTTCGCGAAGTGGCCAAGGCGCTGGAAGCCAAGTTCGGTGAGGCCCGCAAGGCGGCGTTGACCTGGAAGCCGCAGAACACCATCGCGGTCGACGACGAAGTCGGCGAGAAGCTGTTGAAGCTGATGGACCTGCTGAATGAGCACGACGACGTCCAGAACGTCTACGCGAACTTCGAG
>JAIEPP010000148.1 GCA_019748335.1 Xanthobacteraceae bacterium | reverse complement strand
GCGACCGTTTCGTCGTTCAGGATCTTGCCGTCCTCGATCAGCCCGTCATGGCCGTGGCTGGT
Organism: Xanthobacteraceae bacterium; assembly: GCA_019748335.1. GTDB lineage: Bacteria > Pseudomonadota > Alphaproteobacteria > Rhizobiales > Xanthobacteraceae > Bradyrhizobium. Next base: position 6,180 of record JAIEPP010000148.1, on the reverse strand, counting down.
GAAGGGATCCAGCGCGACGTCGCAGAGCACGCCGATCTCAGGAAATTCCTTCTTGATCGCGCGCACCGACTGGCAGACCAGGTTGTCCGGGTTCAGCGCTTCGGAGCCGTGCTCGTCGCGCAGCGAAGGCTCTGTGTAAGGAAACAGCGCGATGCAGGGAATGTTCAGCTTCGCCGCGCGCTCGGCGTCACGGACCGCCTGGTCGACCGTGAGGCGGTCGACGCCGGGCATCGAGGCTATGGGGGTGCGGGTGTTGTGGCCGTCGACCACGAACAGCGGCCAGATCAGGTCGTCGGTGGTCAGCACGTTCTCCCGCACCAGCCGCCGGGCCCATTCGGCCTTGCGGTTGCGCCGGGGGCGGGTCACCAGGTCGAGCGGGGAAGCGGAGAGGGCGGTCGGCCGCCGTGGCGCGTCGCGCATTTCGATCGGACGCCCGAATTTGATCGCCATCTGATGGATACTCCCGGCAGGGTGTTTCGAATTGTTCCAATTCTAGCACCTTGCATCGGCCCCGTCACCGCACCGTTGATTTACCGCAACGGCAATTGATTTTACCGGCCCGGCGGGCCAAGAGTCGCCCCATGAGAATGCTTTTGCGGTCCAACAGCCCTGATTCCGAGATCAGCGCCTCCGAGGTCGGGGCCTTGGAGAACCTGCATGTCTGACACCTCCGCGCGCGACGCCGTGCGCGAGCAGGCGCGCGACCATGCCAGGGAGCGGGACAAGGCGATGTCGGTGGCAGCGATCTCGTCGGAGCGGATCGAGTCCGACGACAACGCGTGGACGCGCCGGCTGGTACTGTTCCTGCGCGTGATGGCGATCGTCTCGATCGTCAAGGGTCTTTATCACTGGGCGCAGGTCACCGGTTTCATCGGCGGCGAGGAAGAGGCGTTCGAAAACCAGTCGATGGCCTGGCAGACCGCGACGATCTATTTCGCCGTGATCGAACTCGTCGCCGCGGTCGGCCTCTGGCTGGCGACGCCCTGGGGCGCGGTGGTGTGGCTCACCACCGTGGTGTCGATGGCTGTGATCGAGCTGATGTTTCCCGGCATCTACGGTGGCAGCCTCACGGTGGTGGCGTTCGAAGCCGTGATGCTGGCGGCCTATCTGGCGCTCGCCTGGATGGCCGCGCGCGAGCGGCCTCCATAGCCGCAATACGTCTTCGAACAGGTGCGGCGTAGTTCACCTCGCCCCGCGTGCGGGGAGAGCGAAGCGCGAATTTCGGGTGAGGCGCACTCTCGGCGAGCACAGTCTGTGGAGAGTCCCCCTCATCCCGACCTTCTCCCCGCACGCGGGGAGAAGGAGAAGAGCGGCAAGCGGCGCTGCAATCCAATTTCTTTCCGCCATAATTCGCCCGCGTTCAAATTTCCCGGCGCGAACCCGTACAATTTTCGATTATTTGCGCGGTAACCTTTCAGTCACCGTAAAGGGTTCCGTCACACCCGTTACGCGAGCGTTTCGAATTCAGACGGACCTGTTTTGGAATGCGACAGGGGGTGCAGACGAAGCGTGAACAGAACCCTCCCACCGTCAATGAAAGATTGCGAAAAGCCCTTTATCCATGGGCTTAATCCACGATTCACTCTCTTAAATTCATGATCTCTTTATTGTCTTATTTAAGCGGATCTTCAAACCGCCCCCTTAAGTTGAAGCTATCAGGCGGGACACAAGTTTCGTCGAATATAAGTCGATAAAAACGACAACAGGGGAAGTGTCATGATCAAAGCCGTTGCAACGGCGGTGGAAACCGCTGAACACACTGCCGGTCAAGCTCCGGTTCAGCCGCTCTACCTCGAAGCACTGACTTTGGTGGAGCGGCTGCATCGCCGCCTGCTCGACGTCATCAAGGACGAATTCGACCGCCGCGGTCGCGCCGACATCAACTCGGTGCAGGCACTGCTGCTCTACAACATCGGTGACAAGGAACTGACCGCGGGCGAACTGCGCACGCGCGGTTACTATCTCGGCTCCAACGTCTCCTATAACCTGAAGAAGCTGGTCGAACTCGGCTTCCTCGATCATCAGCGCAGCCGCGTGGATCGCCGCTCGGTCCGCATCCGCCTGACCCCGCAGGGCCAGGAAATCCGCAAGATCGTCGACGCGCTCTACCAGAAGCACGTCAAGACCGTCGAGCAGGTCGGCGGCATCTCGAACGACGAATTCGCGACCCTGAACAAGTCGCTGCACCGGCTCGAGCGCTTCTGGACCGACCAGATCCTGTATCGGCTTTGAGAGGTAGCGTTTTCAAGCGAAGTGGACTTCCGGTTCGCGTGAAGAAAACGCGTCAGAATAAGAGAATTTCGACCGTTTGACGGCCAAGCCGGCCGCTTAGAAGACCGGCAGCTCGATTAAGCGGTCAAACCGACTGGCAAGGCAATAAGCCCTGCCCAAGGCGCATCGGCCCCGGCTTTTCCGGCGCCGGTGCGTTTTGTTTTTGGCGTTGCCCAAAAAATGCCGAGACGCGGGTGCGCGGTCATGGCCGGTCGAACACGCACAATCCGGATTGACTAGCCTTCGACGCCACGCCCATAATCTTGACCAGGCCTTAAGCACGGTACGACCAAGCAAAGAGTCGACGGCTAGCGCCCAGGTGGGGAAACGGGCTTGTCGGCATCGCGGCGTCCCATGTTCGGCGAGCAACAGCGGTTCGTGCTGTTCCTGATTGCGCCCGCTGCGCTGTTGCTGCTGCTGTTCCAGGTGGTGCCGATCGCGATCGGCGCCAATGCCAGCTTTCGCAACTGGGCGCTTTACGCGCCGAAGAAAACCTGGATCGGTCTCGACCACTATTACGCCGTGATCACGGATCCGGCGTTCCTCTATGTCGTGCTGCCCAATACCTTTGCCTTCATGGTGCTGAGCGTCGCCGGGGCATTGGTCGCCGGCCTGGCGCTGGCGCTGCTGCTCAACCGTCCCTTCAGGGGACAAAAACTGGTGCAGACCATCCTGCTGGTGCCATTGATGGTGGCGCCCGTGATCGCCGCGATCATGATCCGCTGGATCTTCAACGATCAATTCGGCATCGTCAACGTGGTGCTGGAAGCGATCGGACTCGAAGGCCAGCCCTGGCTGGTGCAGCGCTGGAGCGCGTTCGGCATCATCCTTCTGACCGATATCTGGCTGTGGACGCCGTGGTTCACGCTGCTGCTGCTGGCCGGCCTGCAGAGCCTGCCGAAGGAGCCGTTCGAGGCCGCCGCCATCGACGGCACCACCACCTGGCGGGTGTTTCGTTTCCTGACCTTGCCGATGCTGCGCCCGGTGATCGTGGTCTGCGTCGTGATCCGCGCCATCGACGCCTTCCGCACCTTCGACATCGTGTGGACGCTGACCGGGGGAGGGCCCGGCCGCTCCACCGAACTGTTCAGCCTCTATGCCTATGTGCACGCCTTCCTCAACCTCGATCTCGGCCGCGGCTCGGCGGCGGCGATCATCGGCGGGCTCATCATCCTCGTGATCGGCGTGGTGCTCTATCGCCTTGTCGACCGCATCGCAAAGGCCTGATCCGATGCCGATGGTGAGCCGCCCCCAATTCCTGCCGCGACTGCCGACGTGGAGCCGCAAGGCGCTGTTCGCGCTGGCGCTGGCCGCGATCTGCTTTGCGTTCGCCTTTCCGGTGCTGTGGCTGATGCTGACCTCGGTGCGGCCGGAGTCGGGTGTCTATTACGTCCATCGCGGCACCGAATTCACGCTCGGCAATTTCGCCGAGGTATTGCGCGAGGAGCGCATCGTCGAGGCCTTCCTCAACTCTGCGCTGATCGCGACACTGGCGACCGTGTTCTCGTTGCTGGTCACGGTATCCAGCGGCTACATGCTGTCGCGCTTCACCGGGCCGGCCTCGCGAATCTGGTTCGGCACCATCTACGTGTTCCGCTGCGTGCCGTATATTTCCTGGGTGCTGCCACTGTACTTCGTGACCCAGAGCTGGGGCATCTACGACACCTATATCGGCCTGCTGCTGCCGCATGTCGCCGTGCACATCTGCTTCTTCTCCTGGCTGATGAAGGGCTTTTTCGACGGCATCGATCCGTCGATGGAATATGCCGCCATGATCGACGGCTGCACCCGCTGGGGCGCCTTCATCCGCGTTGCGATCCCCTCGGCGCTGCCGGCGATTGCGGCACTCGCGGTGCTGTGCTGGCTGTTCACCTGGAACGAGTTTCTGTTCGCGTTGATCCTGACCGGCAACCGGGTGCCGATGATCACGGTGGTGATGGCGCAATTCGTCACCGAGATGGGCCTGCGCTGGAATCTGATGGCGGCGACCGCTGTCATGGCGCTGGTGCCGGCGTTCTTAATCGCGCTGTTCGGGCAGAAATACGTGATCAGGGGTTTGCGAATTTAAGACAAGGCAACATCACAACAAGACGCAAAGTCAAACGAGGCAAAGAGGGAGGACGCGATGCAGGGACTGACAAGATGGTTCGCGGCGGCGACGGTGGCCCTGGTGGCCGGGACCGGAAGTGCCGTCGCGCAAGTGAAGGAATTGCGGATCGGCTATCAGCCGAGCCCGATCCAGGATGCCTCGATCGCGATGTTCGAGACCTGGGGCGCCAAGAACGGCGTCAAGATCGTCAAGGTGCCGAACTCCTACGGCGTCTATGTCGAGAAGATGACGGCGTCGCTGACCTCGAACGCGGACCAGTACGACGTCATCTGGCACAACGACGACTGGGGCCAGACCTGGGCGCATCTGCTGGAGCCGACCGACGATGTCGACGCCAACAAGTTCGCCGAGAAGTGGGGCATGGACAAGATCGTGTTCGGGAACGCCGAAGGCCAGAACACGGTGGTGCCGATGGGGCAGACCTTCAGCGTGTTCTTCTACCGCTCCGATCTGGTGAAGCCGGAGGAAGTGCCGAAGACGCTCGATGAACTCGTCACGGTGAGCAAGAAGCTGCAGGCCGACGGCAAGGTCAAGTTCGGCTATGTCGGCGGCATGGCGATGAACCACTCCTGGTTCTCCTGGTTCTGGTCGATGTGGGGCAACAACTGCGACGTGCTGATGCCGGCCTACGAGCGCGACAACAAGAAGCTGGCTGCGGCCGGCTGGAAATCGGGTTTGACCGAACCCTGCATGCAGCAAACCGTCGAATACTGGTGGGATGCGATCAACACCCACAAGATCTCGCCGCGCGGCATGCCGGCCTATGACCGCAACGAGGCCAACGCCGTGTTCATGGGCGGCGACGCCGCCTTCACGGTGGCGGACTCGCTGTGGTGGGGCACCTTCAACGATCCCGCCAAGTCGAAGGTCGCAGGCCGGATCGCCGCTGCGCGCTTTCCGCTCGGGCCGAACCGCACCAAGCCGTTCGCCTGGGACGACATCTGGGGCTGGGCGATCCCGAAGTCGATCTCGCCGGAGCGCAAGAAGCTCGCCAAGGAAATGCTGAACGCGATGATGCTCGACGAGGAGGGACAGACCAAACTGTTCAAGGCGACCGGCGCGCCGCCGCCCAACACCACGTTCTGGCCGAAGATCGCCGCGGAAGATTCCTTCATGAAGCTCCTGAAGGAGTCGGTGCTGGATTCCCCGGACAAGGTCCGCGGCGCCTATTACTTCCCGCAATGGCCGGCCGTGCACAAGGCGTTCAACGACACCGTGACCAAGGCCGTCACCGGCAAGCGCGAGGATATCGCCAAGGTGCTGGCCGACGGGGCGCCGCTGGTCAGCAAGGCCGCGCAGTAACAAAACGCAAAACCCCGCCGCGGACGACGCGGCGGGAAGTGAAGTTGTGGTCTCGACCTATCAACGTCATTGCGAGGAGCGAAGCGACGCGGCAATCCATTCTTTCTTTATGCCGCGCGCTGGATTGCTTCCGCCTTCGCTCTACGAGCTTCGGCGGACAAGTCGCTTCGCTCGCAATGACGGGGAGGGAATCATCATAATCCGGGACCATCACCATCCAATTTTCTTCGATCAGCAGTGAAACGGCGGGGCAATGGCAGCGATCTCACTCAGCAAGCTCAACAAGCACTATGGCTCGCTGTTTCACGCCGTAAAGGACGTCGACCTCGAAATATCGGATAAGGAGTTCGTCGCTCTGGTCGGCCCGTCCGGCTGCGGCAAGTCGACGACGCTGCGGATGATCGCTGGCCTGGAAGACATCTCCAGCGGCGATATCCGGATCGGCGGGCAGGTGTTCAACCACCTGCCGCCGCGCGACCGCGACGTCGCCATGGTGT
>JAIEPP010000165.1 GCA_019748335.1 Xanthobacteraceae bacterium | reverse complement strand
CAAGGGTGACGCGGCGGCACCTGAAACCCACGACGCCTTCGCGATCCGCTATCGCGTGCTCTGAAGCATAGGCGCCAACACCGCAGATCCGGATTCTCTGGAGGGGCCAAACACAAAATCGCGAAAACAACCCCATGCAAAGTAGAAATAGCGCACCAAAACGGCCCGACGTCGCGACCCCAGCCTAGTCTCATCATGCGTTAGCTGCTGGACGCCTAATATTCGCCGTAGCATTCTCCCAACATATCAATAGCCGCGCCCAAGCGGCTGCCACGACAGGGGAAAACGCCGTGCGCTTTCGTGATCAGCAGATTGTTTTCAAGCAGGGCAGCATCGGCAACAATCTCGACATTCCCTCGGCCAATCCCGTCAACTACTTCGATGTCGTCAGCAGCGCTGTCGGGCTGTCCAGATTGACGGTTGACGGCAAACTGTTCCTGCCGTCCGCCGAGCACCGCAAGCATGCCGGCAAATTTCCGCTGGTCATGGTGGTGCCGGGCAGCCTCGGCGTCGCGCCCTCGCATCTGGTGCATGCCGAAACGCTGGTCGACGACGGCTTTGCCGCGTTCGTGCTCGACTCCTTCGGCGCCCGCGACGTTACTTCAACCGTCGCCAACCAGACCCAGTTTTCATTCGCGGCCAGCGCCTACGACGTGCTCGCGGCGTGGCAGGTTGTTGCGGCTCATCCGCAGATCGATCCATCGCGGATCGGCGCGCAGGGGCACAGCCGCGGCGGGTCCGCTGTCATGACGGCGGCGACGCGCCGCTTTGCCGATCCGGTGGTGGGCGCCGGCAACGGATTGAAAGCCGTGCTCGCCGGATATCCCTGGAGCGGTCATCAGTTTCTCGATCCGGGTATCGACGAAACCGAAATCCGCGTCGTCATGGGCGATGCCGACGAATGGTGCTCGCCGATGCAGGTACAGGGCCATTGCCAGGCCATCCGCCTCTCCGGCGGCAAGGCGACGATGCGGCTGATCGGCGGCGCGCAGCACAGCTTTGATCGCGGCACTGACATCGTCAACGTCACGGAAGCTTCGGTGTCGCCCGCCGCGCCAACGGCATACCTCGACAACAACGGCGCCTTCATTCATCCACTCGGGGACGTCGCCGACAGCAAGCTGACAGATCGCGACCTGATGATCTACGCGCTGAAGGCGGGCTACGGCCGCAAGGGCGCCAGGATCGGCAGCCGTGACGGCGAAAGCGAATTGTTTCGCGCCGACATGCTGGCGTTCTGGCGGCGGACGCTGGGCTGAACATCAACGATGCGGGTTGTCATCACGCGCTGTGCGCAATTGCGCACTGGTGCGGATGATCCAGCACGCCGACGGCGTCAACTTTTCATCGCGAATTCCCGGCATACCGGATGCCCGCTTTCGCGCGTATCACAACTGAGTATGAAACTAAGTATGATCATTTTCGATTTTCAATTTCGTCATCGTTCCGATTTCAAATTTCGATAGCATCTGCGAGCAGAAGGGACATCGCATGACCAAATTCCGTTTGACGCAAATTTCGGATACCCACCTCGCGCGCCGCCTGCAACTGCTGACCGATAATTTCCATCGCATCAGCGAACATATCAACGCGACGCGACCGGATCTCGTTATCAACAGCGGTGACCTCTCCTTCGACGGACCGACCAGCCGCGGCGATCTCGAATTCGCCAAGTCGCTGCACGAGGCGTTGCCGGTGCCCTGCCGCTATCTGCCTGGCAATCACGACCTCGGCGACAACCCGACCGCGATCGGCCCCGTGCCAACACATCCGGCAACCGAACCGTTGCGGCAGAGTTTTATCGACGTGATCGGCGAGGATCGCTGGCGCTTCGACGAAGCGGGCTGGTGTTTCATCGGCCTCAACTCGCTGATCATGAACACCGGGATCGAAAGCGAATCCGAACAAACCGACTGGCTCGCCGGCCAGCTCGGCAGCGTGAACGGAAAACCGGTGGCGCTGTTCATCCACAAACCGCTTTATCTCGACACGCCCGACGACCCCGAGCTCGAGTCTTCCGCGATCCGCTACGTGCCGCAGCCGCGGCGCAAGCAGTTGATCGAGATGCTCGGCAAGGTCGATCTGCGGCTGGTCGCTTCAGGTCACGTCCACCAGCGCCGCGACTTTACATTCGGCCATACCCGCCACGTCTGGGCACCGTCGGCCGGCTTCAAGATCTCGGAGGCGCGGCAGGAACTGATCGGCATCAAGGAAACCGGGCTGGTCGAGTATCGTTTTGCGCCCGACAGCTTTGAAGTCTATCACGTCAGGGCGCCGGGCCAGATCGATATCGATCTGGACGACGTGCTCAAGGCGATGTGAATTCGCTCATCGCGCCTCAGGCCGCGTAATACCCGCCGACGATCACATGCGCGGTGCCGGTCATGAACGAGGCCCTGTCGGAACACATCCACGCCACGGCTTCAGCGATCTCGTTGCGGACGTCGCCGACAGCAAGTTGACGGATCGCGACCTGATGATCTACGCGCTGAAAGCGGGCTACGGCGGCAAGGGCGCCAGGATCGGCAGCCGTGACGGCGAAAGCGAATTGTTTCGCGCCGACATGCTGGCTTTCTGGCAGCGGACGCTGGGCTGAGCAGCCGTCCCGCCGGTTGCATGGCCGCCCCTACCAGCGATGATCGGTTGTATTCCGACGGGGGCAACGCTCGACTGAAATTTGCAGCGTGCCGGACGTCATCCTTTCGCAGGATGCGGCGGCCAGCTATAATATGGCATTTAAATTTCCTGATTTCGTCATCGTTCCGATTTTCAAATTCCGGCATGATTAGACTCAAAAGGAATTGGTATGCGTGAGTTTCGCCTGACCCAGATTACGGATACCCACCTCGCCCGCCGCCTGCCAAAGCTGACCGACAATTTCAATCGCGTCAGCGAGTACATCGACGCAACGCGGCCCGATCTCGTCATCAACAGCGGCGACCTCGCCTTCGACGCCCTGACCAGCCGCGACGATCTCGTCTTCGCCAAGGCACTGCACGACGCGCTGCCGGTGCCTTGCCGTCACCTGCCCGGCAATCACGACATCGGAGACAACCCGGTCCAGGCTGGGCCGGCGCCAAAGCAGGTCGCGTCCGAGGCCGAGCGGCAGAATTTCATCGCGGTGATCGGCGAGGATCGCTGGCGCTTCGAGGAAGCCGGCTGGTGTTTTATCGGCCTCAACTCGCTGGTGCTGAACACCGGCCTTGCCAGCGAGGCCGATCAATTCGATTGGCTCGCCGCCCAGTTCGCCATCGCGGGCGGCAAACCAATCGCGCTGTTCCTGCACAAGCCGCTGTTCCTGCATACGCCCGAAGATCCCGAACTCGCCGCGTCGGCAGTGCGCTATGTCCCCCTCGTCCCGCGCAAGCGGCTGATCGAGATGTTCTGTAATGTCGATCTGCGGCTGGTCGCGAGCGGCCACGTCCATCAGCGCCGCGATTTCAGCTATCGCCAGACCCGCCACGTCTGGGCGCCGTCGACCGGCTTCCTCATTCCCGACCGGATCCAGGAAGTGATCGGTACCAAGGAAGTCGGCCTGGTCGAATATCGTTTTGCACCCGACAGTTTTGAGGTCCGTCACGTCCGGGCAGCGGGACAGATCGATGTCGGGCTGGACGAACTGCTCAAGACGATGTGAATTCGCTCACCGTGCCTCAGGCCGCGTAGTATCCACCGTCGATCACATGCGCGGCGCCGGTCATGAACGAGGCCTTGTCCGAGCACATCCAGGCCACGGCTTCGGCGATCTCGCCGGGAACGCCCATGCGCCGCATCGGCACCTTGGCGAGGATCTGCTCGCCGCGCTCTTCGACCGTCTCCTTGGTCATCGGCGTCGTGATGTAGCCAGGATTGACGCAGTTCACCCGGATGCCATCCTCGGCATACTCGATCGCGGCACTCTTGGTCAGCCCGACTACGCCATGCTTGGAAGCGACGTAGTGCGCCGAGGTGGCAAGACCGATCAGGCCGGCGATCGAGGCGGTGTTGACGATCGCGCCACCTCGCCCCTGCGACAGCATCTGGGCTACTTCGTATTTGAGGCAGAGGAAGACGCCGGTCAGGTTGACCGCCAGCATGGCGTCGAACGCGTCCCGACCGAGTTCGTGGATGCGCTGGCCCGCAGGACCAACGGCGCGCGGCGCGATGCCGGCATTGTTGAAGGCGCAATCGATCCGCCCGAAGGCCGCGACCGTACGCGCCACCATCGCGGCGACGTCCTGTTCACGGGTCACGTCGCCGCCGATGGCAATCGCCTGCCCGCCGGCCGCATTGATCAACGCCACCGTCGCCGCGGCGTCCGCCTCGGCGCGGTCGGCGACCGCGACAACGGCGCCTTCCCGCGCCATCACCACCGCGGTTGCCTGGCCAATTCCCGACGCACCGCCGGTGACGAGCGCGACCTTGCCTTCAAGAATGCCTGCCATGGTTCATCTTCTCCGAGATGTTGTCGCGGCTTCGATGTTGCCGCTGCTTTACGCCTTGTCCGGTCCGACCCGCACCAGCTGCTTGCCGAAGTTCGCGCCCTTCAGCAGGCCCATGAACGCCGCGGGCGCGCTTTCGAGCCCTTCGGTGACGAACTCCTTGTGCTTGACCTTGCCCTCGCGGACCCAGCCCGACATGTCGCGCAGAAAATCGTCGCGGCGCGCGGCAAAGTCAGAGACGATGAAGCCGCGGATGGTCAGCCGCTTGGTCAGCACCGCGCGCATCATCGCGCCGGCCCATTTCGGGTTGGTTTCGCCAAAGTTATTGTATTCCGCGATCAGGCCACAGACGGGCATGCGCGCGAACGCGTTGAGCAGCGGAAACACCGCCTCGAACACCGCGCCGCCGACGTTTTCGAAATAGACGTCGATCCCCTTTGGGCATGCCTCTTTCAGCTTCGCCGCCAGACCAGGATCGCGGTGATCGAGGCAATCGTCGAAGCCGAGTTCCTTCTTCACATAATCGCATTTGTCCTTGCCGCCGGCGATGCCGATCGCCCGCGCCCCCTTGATCTTCGCGATCTGGCCGACGGCCGAGCCGACCGCACCGGAGGCCGCCGCGACGACGACGGTTTCGCCGGGCTTCGGTTGGCCGATGTCGAGCAGGCCGGTATAGGCGGTCATGCCGGGCATGCCGAGCACGCCGACCGCGGTCGAGACCGGCGCGATCTTGGAATCGATCTTGACCAGCGTCTTGCCGTCCGAGATCGCATGGGTCTGCCAGCCCGCGCGCGACAGCACCACGTCGCCCTCGGCAAAACCCGGATTGTTCGACGCGATCACCTCGCTGACGGTGCCGCCCTCCATCACGCCGTCGACCGGCACCGGCGTCGCATAAGACGGCCCGTCGCTCATGCGGCCGCGCATGTATGGATCGAGCGACAGCCAGATGGTGCGCAACAAGACCTCGCCGGCGCCGGGTGTCGGCACAGCGTGGTCCTCGAGGCGGAAGTCGGATGCCTTCGGCTCACCCTTGGGGCGGGAAGCCAGAACGATGCGTTTGCCTTGTGAGTTTCCTTGGGACATGGGGTGTTTCCTCCGGTTTTTATTTTTCGTCATTGCGAGCGTAGCGAAGCAATCCATACCTCCGCAAGCCGCGGGATGGATTGCTTTGTCGCACAGGCAATGACGGCGTTTAATTCCGCACTGTGGAACGGAGCGGAGCTTACACCCCGCCCGGATAGTTCGGGCTTTCGCGCGTGATCGTGACGTCGTGGACGTGGCTTTCGCGCAGGCCGGCGCCGGTGATGCGGACGAACTGCGCCTTCTCGTGGAATTCGGCGAGGTTGCGGGCGCCGACATAGCCCATCGCGGCACGAAGACCGCCGGCCAGCTGGTGCATGACATTGCCGACCGGACCCTTATACGGCACCTGGCCCTCGATGCCTTCGGGTACCAGCTTCAGCGTGTCCTTGATGTCCTGCTGGAAGTAGCGGTCGGCCGATCCGCGCGCCATCGCGCCGACCGAGCCCATGCCGCGATAGGCCTTGTAGGAACGGCCCTGCCACAGAAACACTTCGCCCGGCGTTTCGTCGGTGCCGGCCAGCAGCGAACCGACCATGGCGATGTCGGCGCCGGCGGCGAGCGCCTTGGCGAGATCGCCGGAGTACTTGATGCCGCCGTCGGCGATCACGGGAATGCCCGACTTCTTGGCGGCCTCGACCGCATCCATGATCGCAGTGAGCTGCGGCACGCCGACGCCGGCGACGATGCGCGTGGTGCAGATCGAGCCCG
>JAIEPP010000416.1 GCA_019748335.1 Xanthobacteraceae bacterium | reverse complement strand
CGACGAGGCGATCATCGACGCCGGCATGAAGCGCGCACGCCCGATCGTCATGACGACCATCGCGATGGCCGCCGGCTTGATGCCGTCGGCGCTGGCGTTCGGCGCCGGGGGCGAATTCCGCTCACCGATGGCGCTCGCCGTGATCGGCGGCCTGGTGTTTTCCACCGTGCTGTCGCTGGTGTTCGTGCCGGCGATGTTCATGATGATGGACGACCTCGGCGCCTTCATCTGGCGCTTCGGCAAGCTGCTGCTCGCTTCGCATGCCGAGAGCGAGCCGGCGGATCACGGGCACGATCACCGCGAACCGCCAGCCAAGGGCCCGCCATCGGTGCCGCCGGCGATGTCACCCGCGGCGGAGTGAGGAGGGCGCGTCATCTATGATGACGCGTTGGGGGGCTCGACAGGCCCTCGGTAGATGCTAAATTCCGCTCCATGAACCTGATCAACCGTACGCTTGAAATCGACGCCGATACCGACGCCCGCCTGCGCGAAATGGCGAAAGAGCGCGGTCAGGACGTCGCAGCTGTATTGGCAGAAGCCGTGGCACTGCTCGATTCGGTTGTTGACCTTTCCGGGCCAGATATTGCCGAGGATCGCCGTCGCTACGACGAGTTCAAGCGAACGCGCGCCGCTGTTCCGCTCGACGTCAAGGCGTGGGTGGCGAGTTGGGGTTCAGCGGATGAATTACCTCGCCCGCAGACGCGCAAGGTCGGATGATTCTCCTTTCGCCCGACGCCGTAGAGGACGTCGAGCGACTTAGAGCGTTTCTCATTCAGGAAAATACTGACGATCCCCTACTCGTTCCTTGCCACCGCGGTCAGCTTGGTCATGTTCTGCAACATGATCCGGCCGCGCTGCAGGTCGAGAATGCCGTCCTTGCGCCAGAGCTGCAGCTGACGATTGACGCTTTCGCGGGCGGCGCCGACGAAGACGCCGAGCTGTTCCTGCGAGATGTGCACCTCCGATCCGAAATCGTCCGACAGCGCGCAGAGCCGCCGCGCCAGCCGCACCGGCAGCGGTTGCAGCACCGATTCCTCCATCCGCTCGCTCTGCCAGCGGATGCGCTGGCACAACAGCATGATGATCTTGATCGCGACCTTGGGCTCGCGCTCCAGGAAGGCGAGAAAATCCTCGCGCCGCAACACGAACAATTCCGACGGCTCGCCGGCGGCGGCGTCCGCGGTGCGGCTCTGGCCGTCGAGCACCGCGACCTCGCCGAACAGGTCGCCGGGACCCATGAAATTCAGGGTCAGGCGGCTGCCGTCGGCGGCGCCGGTTTCGATCCGGATCTGGCCGCGGCGGATCCCGTACAGGGCGTCGCCGGGATCGCCCTTCTGGAACAGCATTTCGCCGACGCCCAGTTGCTGGGTGTGGCAAAGCCCGGAAATGCGCTGCAATTCGTCGGGACCCAAATCCGCAAACATCGGATTCATTTTCAAAATGACCGCAAATTCGGCCTGTTTACTCATTGTATTGCCTTCCAAATCAGTCTCAACCAGCCTCCCGAGCCGGTTAGCAAAATTCGCCCGCCTGGAAGTGTGTCATAAGTCACATAACTTTGCAGTATCCTTGGATTATTTTTAGCTTCGTTGGGCCCTGTCCTTTTCCGGGATAAGCTCGCCCGTCGGTCGCGTGCGCCTTGGCACCGCCGACCTTGATGCCGGTTGACCGGTCTGGAATGTCGAAATGAGAGCATTGAAAATCGCCGGCGCCGCCATTGCTGCCGTGATCGCCGTCATCGCACTGCTGCTGGTGATCGGCGTGCCCACGGGCTTCCTGACCTCGCAGATCGAGGCCCGGGTCGAGCGCGAGAGCGGCTACCGGCTCACCATCGGTGGCGGCACCAAGATCGGCCTGTGGCCGTCGCTCAACGTCACCCTGAACGACGTCACGCTGCAGGATCCGAAAGAACGCGACATCAGCAACCGCCTCACCGCCAGCAGCATCCAGGCCGATGTGACGCTGGCCAGCGTCTGGGCGGGCAAGCCCGAAATCACCGAACTCGTCATCGTGCGCCCGGTCGTCACCCTGCCGCTGCAGCGCGAGCGCTTGCGAGAGACCGCCGCATCGGCGAAACCCGCTTCCGTCGGCGCCAATGCCCTTTCGATCGAGCATGTCAGCATCACCGGCGGCACGATCGTGTTTTCCAACCTGCGCGACCGCGTCGAGAACCGGATCGAGACCATCAATGCCGACGTCACCGTCGACGCCGATCGCAAGATCCGGATGACGGGCAATGCGCGCAGCGGCGACACCCCGCTGAAATTCGACATCAAGGCATCGCCGCCCGCGCCGCCGCTGGAGCGGCAGAATATCCCGGCCGAGATCAAGCTCGACGCGCCCGGCCTGCTGCAGGCCCAGCTGACGGCCAAGGCCGAAGTTCGTCTCAACGGCTCGGTGGTGATGATCAACGGCCTCACCGGCGCGATCGGCGACGGTGCCTTCAACGGCTGGGCCTCGGTCGACCTGGCCAGCAAGCCGCTGGTCAAGCTCGACCTGGATTTCCAGCGGCTGGCGCTGGCGAAGTCGCCGAACAACAACAGCAGCGCGGCGCAACCCTGGAGCAATGCGACGATCGATTTCAACGGCCTCAATTATGTCGACGCACAGGCGCGGATTTCCGCGGCCGAGATCACCGTCGGCGACGGCCATTTCGCTCCCGCCGCAATCGAAGCGACGCTCTCCAGCGGCGTGTTGAAGGCGCAGGTTTCCAACCTCGGCGCCTATGGCGGCACCGCCAATGGCGACATGACCGTCGACGCCTCGACCTCCAATCCCACCTTCACGCTGCGCGCGGATCTGACCGGCGTACGCGCGCTGCCGCTGCTGAAGACCCTTGCGGACTTCGACAAGATCGACGGCAAACTGCAGACCAAGATCAGCGTGCGGTCGTCCGGCAACAGCCAGCGCGCGATCATGGCCAACATGTCGGGCACGACGTTCGCCGTGTTCCAGGACGGTGCCATCAAGGGGCTCAACGTCGCGCAGATGATCCGTTCGCTGACGGCGAGTACGCTGTCAGGCTGGCAGGAGAACAGCGAACAGGCGACCGACCTCTCGCAGCTTTCGGCCTCGTTCAAGATCGACAAGGGGCAGGCGCAGACCACCGACCTCAACCTGGTGGGACCGCTGGTGAAGATGACCGGCGTCGGCACCATCGATCTCGGCACCAAACAGATCGGATTCCGCGTCGAGCCGAAACTGGTCATGACCACCGAAGGCCAGGGCCGCGCCACCGAGCCGGTCGGGCTCGGCATTCCCGTGATGATCGAGGGGCCGTGGGGCGCGCCGCGGATCTATCCGGAGATGCAGGGCATGCTGGATAATCCGGAAGCCGCCTATGCCAAGCTCAAGGAAATGGGCAAGGGCCTGTTCGGCGCCAACGGTGCCGGGCTCAACAGCGCCGGCATCGGGGCTGCGATCGGCGGGTTGCTCGGCGGCGGACAACCGGGTGCTGCGGGTGCGCCCGCCGGTGCACAGCCCGGCAAGCCGAACGATCCGCTCGGCGGCCAGCTCGGCGAGACCATCGGCAATCTCCTGCAGCAGGGCCTCAGCGGGCTGGGCCAGGGAACAGGTCAGGGCGGGACCGGGCAAGGCGGAGCCAATCAAGGCGGCACGGCTGCCGCCGCCCCGCGGCCGAGCCAGGGCCGCAACATCGTCAGCCCGAACCCATCGACCCAGGCGGTGCCGACCGAGCCCGCCACCCCTGCCCCGTCGGCCCCGGCACCCGCCGACGCGACCGCGCAGCAGGACAGCCAGCCGATGAACGACGTGCTGCGGCAGCTGTTCAACCGCTGACCCTGCACTCGTCTCTCTCCCGTCATGCCCGGGCTTGACCCGGGCATGACGACTTTGGCGATACCTGCCCAAATTCGGGGCTAACCATGCTGGCGGAGGGCCGGTCAGGGGCCTTAATTCGTGCTAGACAGGGCCTTTGGCGGGCCCCCTCGGGCGTCCGCTGAGGCGGTGCAGCAGCGGCGCGCTTTGAGGAGCGGCGCACGAGGGGCTTGATGAACACGGTCAAGGGCAAGATCTGGTTCCTGCGCGAAGGCCTGTTCGCCAAATACGTCATGGCCCTGGTCGGCCTCGTCGTATTCGTGCTGGCCGTCAACGGCGCGATGGAAATCTGGATCAGCTACCGCGGCATCAAGACCACGCTCAACGACGGCATGTCGGAGAAGGCGGAGGCGACGGCGAAGCAGATCGACCAGTCGATGGCCGACCTCGAACGGCAGATCTCCTGGGCGACGCGGGCCTATTCCAACACGCTCGATTTGCGCCGCACCGACTACGTCCAGCTGCTGCGGCAGGTGCCGCAGGTCAGCCAGCTGTCGCTGCTCAGCTCCGAGGGCCGCGAGCAGCTGCGGGTGACGCGGCGCACCGCGCTGGAAGGCAGCAACCTCGATTTCTCCCGCGATATCTCGTTCACTCAGGCTACCGCCCGCGGCACCGGCTACGCGCCGGCCTATTTCCGCGGCGAGCGGCCCTTCATGACGATCGCGCTGTCGCATTCCGATTCCAACGTCACCGTCGCCGAAATCGACCTCGGCTTCCTCAACGAGTCCCTCGGCGACGCCCAGGTCGGCAAGGTGGCGTTCGCCTATGTCGTCGACGACAAGGGGCAGGTGCTGGCGAGTTCGTCGAAGGGGCCTGAGGTCAGTAAGAATCTCGCTGACCTGCCGCAGGTCGCCGCCATCATCAAGCGCAAGGGCGCACCGCTGGCGGCCGGCACCGACAGCGCCGGCCATGACGTGCTGACGACGGCGAGCGTGGTGCCCAAATTGGGCTGGCACGTGTTCTACGAACAGCCGACCGCGCAGGCGCTGACGCCGATCCGCGACCAGCTGGTGCGGATCGCGCTGTTGATCACGCTCGGCCTCGTGGTCGCGATCATCGCCGGCACCGTGATGGCGCGCCGCATGCTGGTGCCGATCACGGCGCTTCGCGCCGGCGCACGCCGGCTCGGCGCCGGCGAGTTCGGCCACCGCATTGAAGTGAAGACATCGGACGAACTCGAAGAGCTCGCCAACCAGTTCAACAGCATGGCGGGGCAACTCGCGGAAACCTATTCCGACCTCGAATGGAAGGTGAAGGAGCGGACGCGCGATCTGGCGCAGTCGATCAACGAGCTCAAGGTGCTCGAAGAAGTCGGCCGCGCGGTCGCCTCCTCGCTCGATCTCAACGCGGTGCTGCCGACGGTCGCAGCCCGCGCGCTCGAAATCACCCATGCCGACGCGGTGCTGATCTACGGCTACGACGCCGTGGGCCACACCTTCAACTTGACCGAATCCATCGGCATCGACAAGGCGGCCGAGGGCGGCCATCGCGTCATCGACGAAGCCGGCAGCCCGCTCGGCGATGCCGCCGCGACGGGCGAACCGATCTCGATTCCGCAGCTGGAGAAGACGCTCGCGCATCCGTTGCGCGACATGGCGATCGAGGCCGGATTCCTTTCGGTGCTGGTGGTGCCGCTGGTCGACCAGCAGGGCATTCTGGGATCGCTGGTGGTACTGCGACGCAACGCCGGCGAGTTTTCGCAGAACCTGATCGGGCTGATGAAGACCTTCGCGCACCAGGCGGTGCTGGCGATGCGCAACGCGCGGCTGTTTACCGAGGTCGACGACAAGAGCCGCGAACTTCTCGCCGCCAACGACACCGTGCGCCGGCAGGCCGACAAGCTGCAGCAGCAGACCGTCGAGTTGAAGGACTGGAATAAGTCGCTGGAAGAACGCGTCGAGACTCAGCTCGGCGAGATCGAGCGCATCCGCCGGCTCGAACGTTTTCTGGCGCCGCAGGTGGCGCAACTGATCGCGTCCTCCGACGGCCATGAAGGCCTGCTCGACAGCCACCGCCGCGAAGTCACCGTGGTGTTCTGCGATCTGCGCGGCTTTACGGCTTTCACCGAGAATACCGAGCCGGAAGAGGCGATGAACGTGCTGCGCGAATACCATGCCGCCCTCGGCAAGCTGATTTTCAAATACGAGGGCACGCTCGACAAATATGCCGGCGACGGCGTGATGGTGCTGTTCAATGCGCCGATCCAGTTCGAGGACCACACCGCGCGCGCGGTGAAGATGGCGGTGGAGATGCGCGACACCATCGGCCCGCTGACCGAGCGCTGGCGCAACCGCGGCCACAATCTCGGCTTCGGCATCGGCATCGCGCTCGGCTATGCCACGCTCGGCCAGATCGGCTT
>JAIEPP010000554.1 GCA_019748335.1 Xanthobacteraceae bacterium | reverse complement strand
GCCAGCAATCGCTCGTGCGAACCGAGGCGGGCGGTGACGGTCTGGGGATCGCGCGCGGTGGCGACCACCGCGTCGCCCGCGGCCAATGCGGCTTCCGCGATCAAGGCGCCAAAACCCCGGGAAGCTCCTGTGATGAACCAGACGCGCATGGTTGTTGCTCCTGCATGGTGGCCCGGCGACCTCGCCAGTCCGATGGGCAACACATACCGGCTCGCCATAGATGAGATAATCGCTGTATATTTCACAAGCTCTTGAGTAAAATTCAGCAATGCGGATCGACCCTTCCGACCTCGCCACCTTCCTCGCCATCGCCCGGCATCGCAGCTTTCGCGCCGCCGCGACCGAGCTTGGCGTATCGGCCTCCGCGCTCAGCCACGCGCTGCGCAATATCGAGGAGCGGCTGGATCTGCGGCTGATCAACCGCACCACCCGCAGCGTCGCCTTGACCGAAGCCGGCGAGCGGCTGCTCTCGCGCATCAGCCCGGCGTTCCGGGATATCGACGACGCGTTGGAGGATCTAAATAATTTTCGCGGCAAGCCGGCCGGCACGCTGCGCTTCAACGCCGCGCGGCAGTCGGCGCAACTGGTGCTGCTGCCGATCGTGACGCGCTTCCTGAAAAGCTTTCCCGATGTCGGCGTCGAGATCATGATCAATGATGCTCTGATCGACATGGTGTCGGCCGGCTTCGACGCCGGCGTGCGTTTCGGCGAGACCATCGCCGCCGACATGATCGCGGTCGCGATCGGTCCACGCCATCGCTTCGCGGTGGTCGGTTCGCCTGCTTACTTCAAGGGCCACACAGCGCCGATTACGCCGCATGACCTCAAGGGCATGCCGTGCATCCGCTATCGTTTCTCAAGCGGCGCGTTCTACCGCTGGGAATTCGAACGCGGCGGCATCGAGGTCGATATCGACGTCGAGGGGCCGCTGACGCTGAACGATCAGGACCTGATGGTCGACGCCGCGCTCGATGGGACGGGACTTGCCTTCGTGTTCGAGGCGCAGGTCGAGGCATTGATCGCGAAGAAGAAACTGGTGCGCGTGCTAGCCGACTGGTGCCCGGCCTATCCCGGCTTCTTCCTGTATTATCCCAGCCGCCGGCAATTGCCGGCGGCACTGCGCGCGTTTGTCGATTTCGCCAAATCGGCGAAGTAGTCAGGCGCCCTTGAACACCGCCTTGCGCTTCTCGATGAAGGCTTGCACCGCTTCCTTGTGATCCGCGGTCACCTGGCAGCGGACCATACGCTCGGCTTCGTGATCGCGCGCGGTGGCGAAATCGAACATCAGGGCTTCGTCGAGATTGTCTTTCATGGCGCGGATCGCGATCGTCGGTCCGTCCGCGATCGATTTCGCGAGCGCGAAGGCCTCGGTCTGCAACTTGTCGTCCGGGACCACGCGATTGACGAGGCCGATTACCTCGCATCTCGCGGCATCGACGCGTTCGCATGTGAACATCAATTCCCGTGCCCGCGAAGTGCCGACCAGCCGGGTCAGGAGCCAGGCGATGCCGTAGTCGCCGCTCAGGCCGACCTTGAGATAGCCGGTGGACAGGAAGGCCGATTGCGCGGCGATCCGCATGTCGCAGGCCATCGCCAGCGCCAAACCTGCTCCGACCGCGGCGCCCGGCAAGGCCGCGATGGTCGGCTTGCGCACCGAGACCAGCGCGCCGGTCAAGAGGCGTTGCCGCTCCTGCAAATCCACGACCCGCTCGTCATGCGACATCGCGAGTTTGTTCTTGTCGCGGTTGGCGCCCATGCCCTTGACGTTGCCGCCGGCACAGAACGCGGTGCCGGCGCCGGTCAGCAATAGCGCGCCGACAGCGGGATTCTCGCCGCAGGCCTTGATCATGTTGCGCAACGCCGGCGTCAAGTTATCCGACATCGCGTTGCGGGCTTCGGGCCGGTTCAGCGTGATGATGGCGACGCGGTCGCGGATCACGCAGAGCAGTTCGTCGGTGCCGGTATCGATTTTGGTCTCGGTGGTCATGGTTCCCCCAGTTTCTTTGTTTCGTCATTGCGAGCGCAGCGAAGCAATCCAGCTTCGTTCCTGGTGTTGCCATGGATTGCTTCGCTGCGCTCGCAATGACGGTGTTGGCTATTCGCGCTAAAATCTCTCGACCCACGGCCGCAGTTCCAGTTCCCAGGTCCAGGCGCTGCGCGGCTGTTGCAGCACATTCCAGTAGCTCAGCGCAATGGCGTCGGGATCGAGCATCGAATCGGGCTTGTCGGCGGGTTCCGTCCGCGCAGCGCTGCGAATACCGCCGTCGATGACGAAGTGCGCGACATGGATGCCCTGCGGCGATAGTTCACGCGCCATGCTCTGGGCGAGGCCACGCAGCGCGAACTTGCCCATCGCGAACGGCGCCGATTGCGCATAGCCCTTGACGCTGGCGGAGGCGCCCGTGAACAGGATGGCGCCGTATTTGTTCGGCAGCATGCGCTGCACCGCCTGCTGCGCCACCAGAAAGCCGCCGAACGCCGAGACCGCGATCGCCTGCGCGACATCGGCCGGCACCAGATCGGTGAAAGCGCCGCGCGCGCGCCCGCTGGCGTTGTAGACGACGAGATCGGGCGTGCCGATCTCGCGTTCGACCATCCCGAACAGCCGCTCGACATCTTCAGCGCTGGTCGCGTCGCAGGCAAAGGCGCGGCCGCCGGTCTCGGTGCAGAGCGCCCCGAGCTTTTCGATCTTGCGCGCGGCGAGCGCTACCTTGATGCCCTCGCGGGCAAGCAGCCGTGCCAGCGAGGCGCTCAGTCCTTCACCGGCGCCGACGATTAGGGCATTCTTGTATTTCGGAATTTCCATCGGCGCGGTCCTCGAATGGTTGGGACTCGTATCTAGGCGCGCAATCCCGCGAGGCAACCCGCCGCGGCCAGGATCAGATCAAGATCGCGCTTGTCCGCCACGGCGGCGTATTTCGCCCTAAGCATGCCGAGCGACCGGGCGTGGTATTTTTGCGGCTTCTGAACCCAGACCTTGTCGCCCAGCGCCACGCTGAATTCCTCCTTGCCGTCGGCCAATGCCTTTTCGTTGGCGAGCGTCCAGGTCCAGAACTGCCGCCCCACCTGTTTGGTCAGGATCGGCATCAGGGTCGGCGCCAACGCCGTCCATGTTTCGAACGCGCCTTCCGCGCGCGGCCACAGCATGCGGTGGATCCAGTCCAGCACATGCGGCGCATTGCCCTCGATCAGGGCACCGGCGGTCGGATCGGTCCATAATTCGTAGAATTGCCCCCACAGCCCGAAATCGCCGAAGGCCGGACGTCCGCCGAACAGATAAGGGCGTGTCGCCAGATGATCGTTCAACAGGCCGAGCATCTCGACAAAGCCGGTCTCGCTCTGCGAGGCGGTCAGTTCATTGGAGCCGACGAACCAGACCCGGTCCACCATGCGCGCCCGCACCTGCGCCGCGAACGCGTCATGCTCCTGCTCGCCGGCTCCGGGCGCGCGCATCCGTGCGATGCGCCCGGCCGAACAGCGCTGGTCGACGTCGCGGGCCCAGCGATAGTGAAACATCCATTTGTTGCCCCACTCGTCGCCGAACTCCTCGATCAGCGCCGAGATGAACCGCGTGACGGGTTCGTCGGGATGAACCGACGGTTCGGAGTGAAGTTTTTCGATCCGGTCGATGATCGGGGTGGAATCCTGGATGCCAGTACCGTCGGGCTCAATCACCAACGGGATGATCGGCATCTTGGCGTATTTCTCGAATTCCGGCTGGCTTGCCGCATTGCGCAACACCCATTGATGCGGAATTCCCTTGTAGCGGAAATAGGAGCGGACCTTGACCGAGTAGGGCGACATTTCGGCGCCGATGATGCGATATCCGTCCGCCAGACCCTTATCGACCATGGGTGCTCCTCCGATGTTGCTTGTTGACGGCGTGATCGCCTGCGTTATCGGTAGATGACCAAGATCGGGCGGAACGAACAAGGGCTAAAAATGCAGCCACTCAAGCAGGATCGCGCAGCCACGGCCAACCAGCCGGGATTGCTGGCGCCGGACACCACGGGAATGAATTTCTACCGGGCCGATCCGGCGCTGACGGATCTGCTCAAGCTGCATCTGCCCGATGCGCTGTTTCGCCATATTGAACCGCACCTCGATCGCCTCGGCGGGCTCGCCGGCGGCCATCTCGACGAATGCGCGCGGCTCGCCGATCGCCACACGCCGGTGCTGCACCAGCGCGACCGCTTTGGGCGCGATTCCCAGTACATCGAATATCACCCGGCCTATCGCGAACTGGAGAAGGCCGCCTTCGGCGAGTTCGGCATTCACGCGCTGTCGATCCGCAAAGGCATCATGGGCTGGCCCGACAAATATCCTGTGGTGGCCAAGCACGCTTTTACGTTCCTGTTCAACCAGGCTGAATTCGGCATGGGCTGTCCGATCAACGTCACCGACGGCTGTGCCAAACTCTTGAACAACTTCGGCAGTGAATCATTGAAGGCCCGCTATCTCGACGGCCTGACCCAGACCGACATGAGCAAGCTGACCCAGGGCGGCCAGTTCATGACCGAGAAGGAAGGCGGCTCCGACGTCGGCACGCTGACGACGACGGCCGTGCAGGAAGGCGATCACTGGCGGCTGCATGGCGAGAAGTGGTTCTGCTCCAATGCGGATGCCGAAGTGGTGATGCTGCTGGCGCGGCCGGAAGGTGCGAGCCCCGGCACGCGCGGTGTCGGCCTGTTCCTGATGCCGCGGCGGCTGGAGGACGGTTCGCAAAACCACTACCGGATCGTTCGGCTGAAGGACAAGCTCGGCACCCGCTCGATGGCTTCGGGCGAGATCAAGCTGGAAGGCGCGATTGCCTACGCGGTCGGCAAGCTCGATCGCGGTTTCGTGCAAATGGCCGAGATGGTGAATTCGTCGCGGCTCTCCAACGGCGTTAAATCCACCGCGCTGATGCGGCGCGCGCATCATGACGCGATGACGGTGGCGCGAAATCGCGTGGTGTTCGGCCAGCGAATCATCGATTTGCCGCTGGCGCGGCGGCAGTTGATGAAGATCATGCTGCCGACCGAGCAGGCGCTGTCGATGAGTTTCCTCACCGCCGACGCGCTCGACCGCGCCGAGGCCGGCAGCCAGGATGCTGCGGCGCTGTTGCGCATCCTGACTCCGACGTTGAAATTCCGCGCTACCCGCGATGCCCGAAAAGTCTGCGGTGACGCGCTGGAGATGCGCGGCGGCATCGGCTATATCGAGGAATTCGCCACTGCGCGGCTGCTGCGCGACGCCCATCTCGGCTCGATCTGGGAAGGCACCGGCAACATCGTCGCGATCGATGCGCTGAAGCGCGCGGTCGGCCGCCACGGCGCCGATGCTGCTCTATCAGCCGACCTTCACGCCCGGCTCAATGACAGCGCCAATGTGCCGCAGGCCTGGCGCAATCGTCTCGGCGATCTCGCCGACCGCGCCATCGGCTTTGCCCGCGAGGTCGCCAGCCGTTCCGACAACGAAGGCGACGCGCGGCGTGCCACCAGCCTGCTCTATCATGTCGCCAGCGCGGTCGCGCTGGCGTGGGAAGGCGGACGTATCCATGAGATGCGTGGTGACGCCAGGCGGCTGCTGCTCTCGCGCATGGTCATCGACCATCGCGTGTCTCCGGGCGATCCGTTCCGGTTGACGGAGAGTGCCGCGCAACGTGCGATCACCGAGCACCTGCTCGGCGAACGCGCCATCGGCATGGCCGAGGTTGGCGAATTGCTTTCCGCAGCGTAGGCTGCGGTCACGCAAGGTTCTGGTTCAAACAAAAACAGAAATAAAGGGAGTGCCCATGAAGGCCGCCGTACTGTTCGAAGTCAACAAGCCGCTACAGATCGAGGATGTCAGCGTGCCGAATCCCGGCCCGCGCGAAGTCCTGATCCGCACTCGCGTCGCCGGCCTCTGTCACTCCGATCTGCACTTCATGGAAGGGCTGTACCCGCATCCACTGCCTGCTGTGCTCGGCCACGAATCCGCCGGCGTTGTCGAAAAGGTCGGCTCTGACGTCACCTACATAAAGCCCGGCGATCACGTCGTGACCTGCCTGTCGGTGTTCTGCGGCACCTGCGACAACTGCACCACCGGCCGCACCGTACTCTGTACCGACACGACCGTGAAGATGCTGCCGGGCGCTTCCAACCGGTTGTCCTGGGCGCGCTCGGAGAAACTGAATCAATTCCTCAACCTGTCGTCTTTCGCCGA
>JAIEPP010000380.1 GCA_019748335.1 Xanthobacteraceae bacterium | reverse complement strand
GCGATGCAGCAAGAGATTTAGTTCAGTGACGCCCGTGTCGGTTTCAGCTTCGCCATCTGCTTCACCGTGGCCTGCAACTCCTCGGCATTGAACGAGGGGAATGAGCAGATGCGGTTACTGCAGGCGAACGCCGCGGGTTCGCCGAGGTCGGGATATTCGACATCGGGATTCGGCAATTTGCCCTCGCGCAGATCCAGCCATTCGAGACGCTTGTACCGGGCGGGCAGTGCGCGGGCGATGGTGTGCAGGGCTTGCGCTTTCGGATCGTCCTTGTGTCCGACGATGGTCATATGCGTTGGCTCGAGCGCGAGCATTTCGTCGGCGAGCAGCACGCCGGGCAGGGGGCGCGGCATTTCAGCCGAAGCGCTGGCGAGATAGCGCATCGCATGTGAGGCCTGCTCGCGATAGAAATCATTGCCGTAATAGCGGTGGAGCAGGTTCATGAAACCGACGACCTGAACCTGGTCGTCGATCAATTTGGCCGGCCTGGCGAGCACGCCGGTTTTGCCTTCGGACGTCTTCGACGTCACGAAACCGCCGGCCTCGTCGCGAAAGTTTGCGACGAAATCGCCGGCCCTGGCGGCGGCGGCGAGCCACTCGCGGTTTCCGGTGGCGGCGTAGAGATCGAGAAAAGCCTGCCCCATTGCCAGCGTGTCGCCGAGGAAGGGGCCGCCGCGATCCTTGTCGCCATGGCGAAATCCGCCATTCGGCAGCGCGCGGTTGTCGATCACCCATTTTGCGGCGCGGACCGCGATATCAAGTGCCTTGGGGTCGTTGGTAACGTCGCAATAGGCTGCCAGCCCCGAGATGGTCCAGCCATTTTCACGCGCGTATAAATTCTTGTCGATGCGCGGCATGCCGAGCTTGCGGCGTTCGCCGTCCGATAGCGCGTAGTACGTGTGGCCGTCGGTGTCGTGATCGAGGTCGGCGTCCTGGCTGACATAGAACGCGCCGTCGCGGCTGGTGAGGAAGGAAGCCAGATAGCGTTCGATATCGCGCGCGGCGGCGAGGTATTTCGGATCCTTCCACAGCGCGTAGGCCTGGCTGTACTGCCGCAGATATTGCGCCTGGAACGACATGATCTTTTCGAAATGCGGATGGCTCCAGGAGCCGGCTTCCGAATACTGGAACACGCCGCCCCAGACCGGATCGATCAGCGCGGTCGCAGCATCGAGCGTCTGCCGGGCGCGCTTGGTCGCAAGGGCATCGCCGGCTTCGGCTCGGACGATCGCGAGATCCATGCTGTCGGCGTCGATATATTTCTGGTTCTCGCCCCAGCCGCCGAGCTTGTCGTCCCAGGATTCGTCGTAGTTCTTCGTCAGTTCTGCGCGCGCTTCCTTGTTGAGGAAGGCTGACGCCGACGGCTTGACCTCAAAGGCTTCGCCGACCGAAGGGCCGGGCGAAGGGTCGTCGATGATCGCCTTGAGCAGCGCCTGCATCCGCTCCGGCTCGATGTAGCCCCGGATCTTGGCGATCTCGGTGCCGTCGGGGCCGAACACGATGGTGGCCGGCCAGCCCCAGTCGCCGTAGCGGCTCGACAAATCGGGGTTGGCGTCCTGGTCGACGCGAACCGGCAGGTACTTCGAAGCCAGCAGGTTCTGCACTTCGGGATTCGCGTAGGTGGTCTTTTCCATCACGTGGCACCAGTGGCACCACACCGCCTCGAGATCGAGAATGACAAAACGCTTTTCTGCAGTCGCACGGGCGAACAGATCGTCGTCCCAACTGCTCCATGTCGGCCCGTCCGCGGCGAACGAAGGAGTTGCCGAGAGGACGGCAATGGCGATGGCGGCGATGCGGACGAGTTTCATGATGGCTCCCGGAGCTGTCGTTGCCAGAGCTACGGGCGCCGAAAAATCCGGGCTCAGACTTTCAACGATGTCACAGGAACGTGAGAGCTGGGCTTCATTATCTGACGCGTTTTCTTCACGCGAACCGGCCCCGCTTCGCTTGAAAACGCTATGTCGATTTCTCGGGATGCCCGGTCATGTTCACCAGCAGCCGGTCCAGCGACGCGGCACCGGGACCTGCGATGGCCAGCCACATGAAGCCGGCGAAGTAGGTCATCTCCTCGAAGCCAAGCAAGGTTTCCAGCGAATCGACATCGCCCCATTTCGCCGACTTGATCGCGACCAGCATCACCACCGCCAGCATCGCCGCCGGGATTCGCGTGAACAGCCCGAGGATCAGCATGACGCCGCCAAAACACTCCACGCCTGACACGAAGGGGGTGAGGATTTTCGGAAACGGGATGCCCCAGCCGATAAAGTTCTCGGTGACCTGGGCGAGGTTGGTGAGCTTGCCCCAGCCGGTCAACATGAAGGTGTAGCCGGCGACCAGCCGCATCAGCAGTGGGCCGGCCCAGGAAAAATGCGATGCGATCTGCGCCGGCAGCAGGATGAGAAGATTGACGAGAAAATTCATGCGCCCCCCCCCTTAAAGTATTGTGACTCGAAACCGCGAGCTGCGGCCCCTTCAATCCAGTGCGAACGAAAAAACGCCGCAGCCGACGACGGCAACCTGGTTCTCGCAGGAGTTTCGCAATGGCTGGCCCGCTTGTTACGGGGGCCTTAGCCGAAATTTTGCAGTGCGGGGAAAGTCTCCAGCAGCCAGATGCTGATGCTGGAGACGGTGCCGGTCAAGAAGCCGATGCCGGTGAGCACCATCAAGACACCCATGACTCGCTCGACGGTGTCGAGATGGCGCTTCATGCGGGCGAACAACGAAGCGAACTGTTCGATCATGAAGGCCGCCAGCAAAAACGGGATACCGAGCCCGGCGGAGTAGACCGCCAGCAGGCCGGCGCCCTTGGTGACGGTGGCTTCGGCGGCGGCGATCGACAGGATCGCCGCCAGAATGGGGCCGATGCAGGGAGTCCAGCCGAAGGCGAAGGCAAGTCCCATGACATAGGCGCCCCACAGCCCGACGGGTTTGGGCGCCGTCAGCCGTCCTTCGCGCATCAAAACGCTGATCCGGGTCAGCCCGAGGAAATGCAGGCCCATGATGATGATGACGATGCCGGCAATGATCGACAATTCCGCCGACCAGGCGCGGATCAGGCCGCCGACGAGCGAGGCGCTGGCACCGAGCGCCACGAACACCGTGGAAAAGCCGAGCACGAACATCACAGCCGAGATCATCACGGCGCGCTTCGAGGCCTGGGCCGTCTCGTCATTTTCGACATGCTCGATGGTGGCGCCGGTCAGGTAGATCAGATAGGGCGGCACCAGCGGCAGCACGCAGGGCGACAGGAAGCTGACGAGACCGGCGATCAGGGCTGCCGGGATGGAAACATCGTGCATTGCGTGACCTTCGAGAATGGCGTCAAGGCATAGCGCCGTCTTGGCTTCTACGGAACAGATAATCCGAAAGTTTCGTGGCGCTCCCCTTCAACTCCGGTCACAGGGCCGTGTCCGGTACGCCGGATGCCGTGTTCGGGATGCCGCGTTCGGCATCCGGGATGCTGTGGCATCCGGGATGGCGCCGGCGGCGAAACAAACGCTAGTATCGTTCCGTACCACACAAACCCCGCTCTCCAGGACTCCCATGCGTATCGGCATCCGCAGCGCCATTTCGGCCCTCGTCCTGACCTCGATCGTGGTCAGCGCGGTCGGCGTGCATCTGCTGTGGTGGCGCACCGCCCAGAAGGTCAGCCAGACCCTGGCCGACACCATCAACGACCAGATCGTGTCCGCGGTCGGCGACGAGTTGCAGTCGATCACGACGGAAGCGCGCTCGTCGATGATGGCGGTGCGGACGCTGCTGCTCGGGAAGGTCTTCGATCCGCGCGAGATGCGGAAGCGCGAGTTCGTGTTCCAGTCGCAGTTGCTGTCGCAGCCGACCATTTCATGGGTGGCGTTCGCCTGGCCAGACGGATCGTTCTACGCCGGGCACAAGCTTGGCGACGCCGTGATCGAAATGATCGAGATCGGCGTCGACCGCAAGATGCGGATCGACCGCTACGAATTCGCCGGTAACGATCTTGAGCTCAAGAGCCGCCGGATGGAAGACACCAAATATTCCGTGATCGAACAGGAATGGTTTCGGGTCGCGATCGATACCAAGGAGGAACACTGGTCGACGCTCTCGGCGCTTCCCAACGGTGAACGGTCTGCGGCCGCCTTCGCCGCGCCGATCGAGATCGACAACAAGCCAGCCGGCGTTATTGCGATCATCATCGAGTTGACGCGAGTCTCGAACTTCCTGTCGCAGCTCACGGTCGGAAAGTCGGCAGGCGCGTTTATCCTCGAGCGCGACGGCCGCGTGGTCGCGTCGCCCGATCCCGATGCCAACGAGGTGATGGCACTGAAGACCGATCATCCGCTGTTTCCGGTCGCGGTGGACGCGATCCGGCAGGCCGGCAGCGCCTACGACCCCGGCGAGGGCCAGGCGTTTCATTCGCAGGTGACGCGGGACGGCAAGGCCTATCAGGCGGTGCTGACGCCGATCTCGTTTCCGGGCTGGTCGCTGGTGACCGTGGTGCCGGAGTCGGAGTTTCTAGGGCCGGTGCAGATGACGATCCGGAAATTGCTGATCGGCCTTGCGGTCCTGATCGTGTTTGCCGGGCTGCTGTCAGCGTGGCTGGCCCAGCGCCTGATCGCGGCGCCGTTGATCAAGGTGGTGGGCGAGATCAGGCATGTCGAGCGCTTCGATCTGGACAAGGTGGAACGGCATCCGTCGCGCCTCAGCGAAATCGAAAACCTCTCCAGCGCCATCGGCGACATGGCGCAGGGGCTTGCCGCGTTCCGGAAATATATTCCAGCGGATCTGGTGAAGCGGCTGATCAGCGACGGCAACGGCGCGCGGCTCGGCGGCGCGGTGCGGCCGATGAGCGTGATGTTCATCGATCTCGCCGGGTTCACCGGCATGTCGGAGCGGCTCGGCGACCGCATCATTCCGCTGCTGTCACGCTATTTCGACGCCGTTTCAGTGCAGATCCAGAACCAGGGCGGCACCATCGACAAGTTCATCGGCGATGCCGTGATGGCGTTCTGGGGAGCGCCGGCGCTCAATCCGGATCATGCGGCCGATTGTTGCCGCGCGGCGCTGGCGTCGCAGCGCGCGGTCGCGGAGGCCGGCCTCGTCGACGACCACGGTCAGCCCGTCAAGATTCGCATCGGCATCAATTCCGGCGACATGCTGGTCGGCAACATCGGCTCGGAAGTCCGGCTCAACTACACCGTGATCGGCGATGCCGTGAACATCGCGAGCCGGCTGGAGAGCACCAACAAGGTCTATGGCTCCACCATCATCATCGGGCCGGAAACGCGCCAGTTGGCGGGCGACCGCATCATCGTGCGCGAGCTCGACCGACTCGCGGTCTATGGGCGAGCCGGCGGCCTGCGGATCTATGAATTGCTGGGCATGCAAGGGGATGCTGACGCCGACTTCGACGGCGCGCTCGATTGGGTAGCATCCTACGAAGCGGGCCTCGTGGCCTGGCGCGCCGGCGATTTCACCGCCGCGATCGGCTCGTTCGAGAAGGTGCTGGAAGCTCGTCAGGTCGACGCCGCCTCGACGCTCATGATCACGCGCTGCAGGCACCAGATCGAGAATCCGACCGATGAAGATTGGGACGGAACGACGGTGGCGCGAAGCAAATAGGGAAAACTCCAGTGTTGAAAGTCCTGCTCACCCATACGCCGCAGGCGCGGGCGCAATATTACGGCGAACGCAGCCTGAACGGCCTGCAGGCCATCGCCGAGGTCAAGCTGCATCAAACCGACGCAGCGCTGGATGCGATCGGTTTGATCGCGGCGGCACGCGACGTCGATATCATCGTCGCGGACCGGCTCACCGCGGGACCAAGCGAAATCTTTCCAAGACTGCCGAAACTGCGCGCCTTCGTTCGCTGCGCGGTCGACATCCGCAACATCGATGTCGATGCCGCTTCGGCCGCCGGCGTGCTGGTGACGCAGGCCGGGCCGGGGTTCGTGCAATCGGTGGCGGAACTCGCGCTCGGCTTCATGGTCGATCTGTCGCGCGGGGTTTCGCGCGCGAGCGCGGATTACCATGCCGGACGAAAGCCCAGGATTGTCATGGGCCGGCAACTCGCCGGCAGCCGCCTTGGTATTATCGGTTACGGCAGCATCGGGCGCTACCTCGCCGGGATCGCAAAGGTGCTGGGCATGGAAATTCTGGTCGCCGATCCCTTTGCGACCATCGACGATGCCGCGATTCGGC
>JAIEPP010000535.1 GCA_019748335.1 Xanthobacteraceae bacterium | reverse complement strand
GCGATCATGTCGCGCCCCCAGCCGAAATCGATCGATATCTGCGCCGAACCCCGGCTCGTTGCGGAGCGAACGTCCTGTACGCCCGGGATCGCGCGGATTGCTTCTTCGACGGGACGGGTGACGGTCAGCGCCGTCTGATCGGCCGGGCGGCTGCCCGCGTCCAGATCGACCACCACGCGGGGGAAGGAAACTTGTGGGAATAGTCCGATCGGCAGCGACATGGCGGCCACGACCCCTGCCAGCGCCACCGCGATGGCGATCAGGACAAACGCGCGCGATTGTTCGCGCAGCAGTCGTTCAAGCATCAGCGCGTCCACCGCACGGCATCGCCATCGCTGACCTGATACGCGCCGTCGACGATCAGGCGGCGGCGCGGATCAAGCGGGCCGGTGACGACATCGCCGGCGTCGGATGCCAGCAGCACCGCGACGGGTATGGATTTGGCCTTGGTGCCCTCGACCTGGAAGACATGCGCGGGACCACCAGCGGTGACGACGGCACGGTGCGGCACGACCCAGCCCGATATCTGCGCGGTGGCGATGGCGACCTGCATTCCTTCGCCCGGTAACAACGTTCCAGTTGGGAAACCCACATCGACATCGACCATGCGGGTCCTGGGATTTAGCGCACTGCTAACCCGAAGCATGCGTCCAGCTACAAGGGGACCGCCCGAAAGCCGAACAAGCGAAGCGGCTTGACCGACCGCGACCTTGCCGCGCTCGGATGGGTCGACCCCGGCGGTGACGACGATACCACCCGCTTTGGCAACGGTCAGAATTGTCGCGCCAGCTTGCGTGCGGTCACCCTGGGCCACCGCCACGCTGGTGACGACACCGTCGAACGGCGCGGTCAACGTTTGGAAAGCGCTGCCGGCGCCCTCGGCCTGCAGCGCTGCGAGTGTGTTCTGCGCATCGGACACGGCCTTGTCCGCCTGAACCAGCTGATCCTGCGTAGCGAGCTGTTGCGACAGGAGCTGCGCTGTCGTTGCGCGCTGCTTGCGCGCTGCGGTTAGCGCGCCCGTTGCCTGGGCGTAGCTGCTGCGCGACGCGGGCGCGGTGGCGAAAATGGCGAGCGCTTGCCCGCGACGGACCGCTGCCCCGGGCGCCACCATCAGTCGCATGACTTGGCCTGGCTGCGCTTCGCTGAAGGTCTGCGTGCCATTCAGTGCCGGCGCGACCGAGCCATAAGCGGTGACGGTTTGCGGTAACGACCCATGCGTCGGGGCCATCACGGAAACGAGAACGCTGGGTGCAGGCGTTTGCGAGCTATCGGGCGCAGCGCCACTGCAGCCAACCAGGGCCAGTGCAACCGCAGAACCAAGCACTGCCCTCATTTCGGCATTGCCTGCGTGTCACCGGCTGGCAGGTCGACGGTCGGAAGGCCATCGCCGACCAGCGTTTGAATCGCAATCTGTCGATCGATCAGCGCCAGTTCCAGCGTCATGATTTCCTGTTCCTTGGTGAAGCGGTTTGAGACGAGATCGACATAGCCGCGCTCGTCGATGTTCGAGGCGCCGAATGCAGCTTGGGCCCGGTCCGCGGCCAAGCGCGCTGCCGGAAGGTCGCGCCGGGCGACGGTGAGTTGCGCGCGTAATTGTTCCATTTCGCTCAGCATCGCCCCGACGGTGCCGAGCGCGGCGGCGTAGCGTGCGTCATAATCGGCATGGAGTTGCGCGCGCGTTGCGCGCGTGATGGCGACATTGCCCTGGTTGCGATCGAAGATCGGCAGGCCAAGCGTTGCATTGGGGCCGCCATTGATCACCATGGAATTATCGCTGCTGACGCTACCGCCGAGGACGAGATCGGGGAATTGCGACAGGATCGCCTGGCGGAACTGCTCGTCCGCAGCGGCATATCCCATTTGCAGTGCGATCAGGTCGGGGCGCCGGTCGGGCAGGGTGGTAAGCCCGGCACGGATCGCCGCCGGGTCGAAGGGCGGTAGATCGACGTGCACCGTGAGCGGAATGACGACGTCTGGTGAAAGGCCGAGCAGTGCATCGAGCTGATGCATCAACGCTAATTGCCGCTGATCAAGCACGTTCAGCGCGGTGCGCGCTGCCTGCAACGCAACCCGATCAGGCGCGACCGTTACGAGCGTGACGTTGCGCGCGGCAAGCGCCTGTTCGAGCTTCGCGTTGCGCGCGGCGAGAAGTTGATAGGCGGCGACATAGCTCGCGCGGCTGTTCGCGCCGATGATGAAATCGCTCGCGATCTGTCGCGCTTGCCCAGCGACCTGCCACTCCTGCCAGACGATATCGGCGGCAACCTGGCGTTCGCTGTCGATGGCGGCGCGACGGCGTGCGTGATAGGTGATGAGCGACTTGATATCCTGGCTAAGGCCGATGTTCCAGGCTGGCACCGAACCCACGCCCGAAAGGAGCGGCAGAAACGCACCGCTCAGCGATGGATTGGGCAGGATGCCGGCTTGTTTGGTCTGGCCTGCCGCGACCGCACGTTTAAACCTTGCCGCTTTGAGATCGGGATTGTTCGCCAAGGCAAGATCGACCACCTGCGACACCGACAACGGACTCGCCCCGACAATCGTCTCCGAATTCGTCAGCGCGCGCACGTCTCCGGCCAGTGGCGGTGCCTTTGCGAGCGGCAGCGCGGTGTAACTGGCACAGCCTGCCATGAGGCTGAAAGCAGAGATAGCGGCTGCGCGGAACGCCGAGCGCCGGGAGGGTCGTATTTTGCCGATCATGGAATTCCGAACGTAGCATAAAAAAGGAGCACCGGCGTTCATGCGCGCGCACGAACGCCGGTGCTCTTGGTCCGATCAGTCGGGATGCGGGCCGTCAGCGCTGTTTTCGAGGACCGCGCCGGTCTTGGCATCGACGCCGACTTCGTAACCCTTGCCGCCGCTCTTGATATCGAACGAGTAACGAAGGCCGCTGCCGCCCTTTTCCTTTTCGAGTTCCTGATCGGTGATCTTGCCGGGGCGGGTCTTGAGCGCCGTAGCGCGAGCAGCGGCAAGCGTGACGTGCGCCATCGACAGATATTTCGCACCCCGAATCGGTGCGGCGCTGCCAGCCATCGCGGGGGCTGCCACGACGAGGGCGGTGAGCATGGCGAGACTTGTAAGGCGGCGTTTCATGATACTGTACTCCGGGAGGCGGAATGCCTGTCACGCTGTTAGGCCGTATGACATGGGCGCGAGGTGATCCGGATGTTGTTTATTCCTAACTTGCGCGACACGCTCCGCACCCGGCTAGTCACAAGCTGTGCGAAGCTGTCTGAGGTGGTGCCGTGAAACTGTTGCTGCTCGAAGATGACGAGGCGACCAGAACGCATTTAGAGCGCACTCTAGTGGCGGCGGGATATGTCGTGGATGTCTGTAGCAACGGCCGTGACGCGATTTTCCTCGGATCAAGCAATGAATATGCCGTCCTGATTCTCGATCGCATGGTACCGGGTATCGACGGTCTCGGGGTCCTGAAGGCACTGCGCGCGGCTGACGTGCGATCGCCAGCGTTGTTCCTGACCGCGATCGACGGCGTCCATGACCGCGTCGAAGGGCTTGATGCCGGTGCCGACGATTATCTGATCAAGCCGTTCGCCTCGATCGAATTCATCGCGCGCGTGAACGCGCTGTCGCGTCGCCAGCCTGCCAATGACGTGGTGACGGTGCTCCGAGTCGCTGATCTAGAAGTCGATCTGATCAAGCGCAGCGTCCGGCGGGCCGGGCGGCAGATTCTGCTTCAGGCACAGGAGTTCAAGCTGCTCGAATATCTGATGCGTCACGCCGGCGAAATCGTGACGCGATCGATGCTTCTGGAACACGTCTGGTCGTTCCATTTCGACCCCCAGACCAACATCATCGAAAGCCATATGAGCCGACTGCGCTCGAAGGTCGATCGCGGGTTTGATGTAGAGCTGATCCACACCATCCGGGGATCGGGCTATAGTCTTGATGCCCTGGCTTAGCGGTTTTCGCAGCGGCGCCTTTCGCTTTGCATTCCTGCTTGCGCTCGCGTTTGCGGCCAGCGCCGCACTCCTACTTTCGGTCGTGGAGCGATCCATCTCGCAATACGCCGTTGCCGCCACCGACGGTGGATTGAGGAGTGAAGCTGCAATTCTGCAGGCGGAAGACCGTGAAGGCGGGCGATCCAAGTTGCTCGAGTCGATCGCCCTTCACCGGCGTGCCGGCGGGGACGAGGCCTTTCGCTATCAAGTCATGGACGGCACAGGGCGGTTGCTCGTCAACGATCTGGGGAGGAGAGCGGCCAAGCTTGGATGGGGCGATGTTTCGGTCCGAGACGACCCGCAAGAAACTGGCGCGGACGCCGAGGTCCTGAAGAGCCTGGGCGTGTCCCTGCCCGATGGGGGCGTGCTGGTGGTTGCTACAGACACATATGACATACAGGAGCTTCGCACCAGGCTGGATCGTTTTACGATCATGGCCGGCGTGGGGATCACCCTGTTTGCGCTGATCGGTGGATACTTCATCGGCGGCCTGTTCATGCGACGGCTCGACCGGGTCAACGACGCGATCGGCCGGGTTATGGCCGGCAATGTGGCAGAACGTCTGCCGACGATCGGGATCAGCCGCGAGTTCGACCTCCTGTCGTCAAACCTCAATGCCATGCTCGACCGGATCGGCGCGCTAATGGATGGCCTGCGCCAGGTCACGACCGACATCGCGCATGATCTGCGTACCCCGTTGAGTCGGCTTCGCCAGCAACTCGAGGCGACGCGCGAGGCGCACGATGCTGAGTGCTATGAAGCGAGCATCGACAGCGCGATCGAGCAAACCGACGAAATTCTTGCGATTTTCCGTGCACTTCTGCGAATCGGCACGCTCGAAGGGGGTGACGGTCGCCAATATTTCGCTACCCTCGACCTGAGCGAACTCATTGGTCGCGTGATTGCGGCGCATCAGCCGGTGGCAGAAGATGAAGGCAAGCTTCTGATCGCCGAGCATGAAGCTGGAGTCATGATCGTTGGCGATGGCGAGTTGCTCGCGCAGATGATGACCAATCTGGTCGACAATGCGATCCGCCACACCCCCACAGGCAGCCGGATTGTCAGCAAGCTCGAACGGGTTGATAGCGACATCGTCGTCACCATCAGCGACGATGGGCCAGGCATTCCGACGGAGGAACGCGCCAACGTTCTGACCCGCTTCTACCGGCTCGATCGCAGTCGCAATCTGCCTGGCTCCGGGTTGGGCATGTCGCTGGCTGCGGCGATCGCAGCGCTCCATTATGCCCGGCTCGAGCTGCTCGATAATTGTCCCGGGCTGCGGATTCGCTTGACCTTCCCCAGGCCGCCTAAAGCTTCGGATCTGCCTGTCGGCCAACTCGCGTCGGCAGCGGATTAGCAATCCCTAACGTGACCTGCGGCGCGGGCCGGGCCAGAGGGCAGAACTCACAATCGTGGAGACCGCAATGCGCCGCCAATCGCTTTTTGCCCTGCTTGCCGCTGCAGCCATGCCGCTCGCGGTCGCTGCCACTTCCGCACCGACCTACACGGTGGCTCAGTCGATCGCGGGACCTGATGGCTCCTGGGACTATGCCCGCGCCGACGACGACGGCACGCACGTCTATGTCGCGCGGAGCAATGCCGTCACCGTGATCGACGTGATGACAGGGACGGTTTCCTCGCTCGGCAACGTGCAGCGTGGACATGCGGTGGTGCCGCTGGCTGGTGGCAAGCTCCTCGTGACAAGCGGCACCGATGGTACGGTACGCCTGTTCGACCCAAGCTCGGGCACCGAGACGGCGAGTATTCCCGTTGGCAAGAAGCCGGATGCCGCAATCCTCGATGCGACCAAAACTCATGCCTACATCATGAATGCCGACAGCGGCACTGTGTCGGTCATCGACCTTGCCTCAGCCAAGGTAACCAAGACGATCACAGTAAAGCCAGCGCTCGAATATGCGGCGTTCGGGTCGGACGGCACGCTCTTCATTAACAACGAGGATGCGAACGAAATCGACACCGTCAACGTCGCCCGCGGGGTTGTTGGCAAGACGATTGCACTTCCCGGCTGCAAGGCTCCCACCGGCCTTGGGTTTGACAAGGCGCATAACCGGCTGATCGCATCGTGCGCCAACGGCAAGGCGGCCATTGTCGATACACGCAAGCGGCAACTGACGGCGTTGGTCGATATCGGGTCCGGGCCCGACGCGGTCATCATGGATGAGGCCCGTGGTCTTGCCTTCATTCCCTGCGG
>JAIEPP010000119.1 GCA_019748335.1 Xanthobacteraceae bacterium | reverse complement strand
TCCCATCCAAGGCAATCGAGAACGGCGAGGATCGTCAACGTGCCCTTCGGCGCGGACGGGAGAGGCTTGCGTGATGACTACGGGAAACAAGATGACGAACCAGTCGAGCCACGGCCATCGTGGCCGCGAAGCCGGCATGGACGTCGCTGCGAACGGCGATAGCTGCGAATGGCCGCGCGCGCTTCTTCTGTGGCGGACGGTGCCGGCGCACGGCTTCGATTTCATGCGCCGCGCCGCCGTGACCGAATGCATGCGCCGCACCTCGTCCACCATCGACGTCTGGCGTAAGGCCGTCGGCGGCGACGCCGCGAGCGCGATGGGCATGGCGCTCCGCATGGAAATTCCGTCCGAGATCACCGCCCGCACCGATTTCGTGATGACCGTGCTTCTTAACAGCGCGTTGCGCGGCAGCGCGGGCGCCTCGCTGGTCCTGTCATATCTGCTGCGCCGCATGCCGATCGACCGCGTGCTCCGCAGCCGTCTCGCGACGTCCTGGCTGGCGCACAACTTCCGGACTGCGTGGCCCGAACTCGACCGCGGTCGGACCGGACGGCTCGGCGGCGCCCGCCAAGGGGAGGATTCGAAGTGAGGCTCCAGATCCTTTCTGACCTGCACGTGGAATTCTACGGCACCACGTCCATCCCGCCGTGCGTCGAAGGCACCGATCTCGTCATCGTCGCCGGCGACACCTGCCAGGGACTCGTCAAGGCGATCGAACTGCTGCGGCGCGCGTTTCCCGACGTCGAGGTCGCGACCGTCGCCGGCAACCACGAATATTACGGCTACGAACTGCCGTCCGAACTCGAAGCGGGCCGCGTCCGGGCCAGGGAACTGGGCGTGCATTTGCTTGAGAACGACGTCGTCATGATCGGACGCGCGCGCATCGTCGGGTGCACTCTTTGGACCGACTACTGCCTCTTCGGCGCCGGCTTGCGCGAGGCTGCGATGCGCACCGCCGCCGACGGGCTGCTGGACCATAAACGGATCAAGTGGCGCAAGGATCCGTGGGCGCGGTTTCGGCCGCAGGAAGCGGCCCTGCTGCACGCGCAGTCCAAACAGTTCCTGGAGACGGTACTATCGCAGCATCATGACGGGCCGACGATCGCCGTCGCGCACCACGCCGTGACGCTCGATGCCGTGGCGCCGCAGTTTCAGCGCTCGTTGTTGAGCGCGGCCTACGCCTCCGAACTCCTGCCGCTGGTCGACCGCCACCAGCCCGAAGTTTTCGTGACGGGCCACACGCACTTCTCGATGAATTTGCGCCGCGGCCGCACCAGGCTGTTCAGCAATCCCCGCGCCTATCCGGGCGAAAACCGCTCGTTCGACCCCGCCTTCACCATGGAGATCTCCGATGCATGAACTGCTGCGCCTCTTCGCCATACTCTGCATGCCGCAGGTGCATCCGCCCTAGCGATGTCCGGCCCCGACGATGAAGCCAACTTCACCATGGAGACCACGATGTCCGAACCCCGAAGCCGTTTCGCCATAGTCCGCACGCCGCAGGTGCACCCGCCCTAGCGGACGAGTTCGATCAGTACCCAAAGGAAGACTGCCGTGACGCGTAAGCAAACTAGCAAAAGCAAAACGAAAAAGGCCGGCGGCCGCAGCCGTACCGCTAAACCGGAAGACGGCGCCGCCGCGCCGGCGGAGATGCACGCCGGCGGCGCGGCGGCGACCGCAGCCCTCGGTCCCCTGGAGTCCGCCGTCTACCGGAGCGACTGGCGCGCGTCGCTGAAATACCGCGACCACGTCGCCGTCGTGTCGGCCCGGCGGGAGCACGAACTGATGGTCAAGCAGCTTCAGGAGCAGGCCATGGCTGCCGTCGCGAAATCCTCCGCGGCTGGCAAGACGGGCGCGCGCAGTTCGTTCGCCGCTCTGCGCCGGCGCGCGGCCGAGGACATCGAGGATGAGGACATCGACACCGGCCGGTCGGTGAGGACGGCCCCCGAGCCGGTCACCGCCGGTCGCGTCGCGGCGCGTCTGCTGTTCGCACGGCAGATCGATGCGCGGCCGGGACTCGCTGAGGCAATTCGAAACGGCTCGCCGGTGGTGCTCGTCGATGTTCCGTATGCCGAACTGTTCAACAGGCTGATCCGCAACTGGAAGGACGTGGTCCTTCCGCCGTCGACGCGCTATCTGCAGGCCGCCGCCGGCGGCGCCGTCGGCGACCGCGAGCAATACGACGCGGTGTACTTCGTCGCCAAGGAAGCCATCAAGCCCAGGGATCGCGACGGCATGCAGGACATGGCGCTCGCGGTGGTGTCGCTGGCGTTGCCGGTGTTCGCCTTCTCGCCGCTCGGAGCGACGCATCTGCCGGAGGCGCTCCTGCGCGCCTCGCGGCACCGGATCGAAATTCCGCGCCTCGACCCCGACACGATCGCGCGCACCGTCAGGATCGTGACCGGCCGGCCATGCCGCGACGTGCTCGATGCGACCACTGCGGCCACGCTGGGTCCGGACGAACTCGTCATCGCGGTGCGTTTCGACCGGTCGCCGGCGGAATGCATGGCGGAGTTGCGCCGCCTTGCCGCGGACAAGACCACTACGCCGAGCGCGAGCGACCTTACGCTGGACCAGTTGCACGGGATGGATGAAGC
Source organism: Xanthobacteraceae bacterium (assembly GCA_019748335.1). Taxonomy (GTDB): domain Bacteria; phylum Pseudomonadota; class Alphaproteobacteria; order Rhizobiales; family Xanthobacteraceae; genus Bradyrhizobium. The sequence continues at coordinate 3,543 of JAIEPP010000119.1, read as the reverse complement.
CGTCGCATGGGCTCGCTCGACCATCGTCGATCTCGCGGCCTGGAAAAGGGGCGAGATCGGCTGGGACGCTGTCGACTACGCCGCCGTTTTGAACGGGCCGCCGGGTACCGGCAAGACCACCTTCTGCCGTCTGTTTGCGGAAGCCGCCGGCATTCCGATGGTGAGCGCGACGCTCGCGCGATGGCAATCTTCGGGGGAGGCGCACTTAGGTCATTTGTTGCGTGCGATGAGACAGGATTTCGAAAAGGCACGTTCGCAAATTCCGTGCGTGATGTTCATCGACGAAGTGGATTCTTTTCCTAACCGCGCGACGCTGACGCATGCCCACAAGGACTATCAAATTGAGGTGGTGAACGCGATTCTTGCCGAGATCTACGCGCACCCCGGATTGATTTTCCTGGCCGCGTCAAACGACATCACGCGTTGCGACCCCGCGCTGGTACGCGCCGGGCGTCTCAACCGCATCATCCAGGTGCCACTGCCGGATTTGGCCGACCTCGGGAAGATGTTCCGGGTGAGGCTCGGACAGGACCTTGCCGGCGCCGACCTCGACGAAGTTTGCGAACTGGCCTTGGGCGGCGCCGGCGCCGATGTCGAGCGCGTCGTCAAGGACGCGCGCCGGTATGCCCGCCACCAGGAAAGGCCGCTTGCCGCCGCCGACCTCCTCAAGGCGGTCGTCGCCGAGGACGATCGTCCGGAAACATTGAAGCGACGTGCCGCCGTCCACGAAGCCGGGCATATCCTGATGGATGTACTTTTCTACGGTCCGGACAATGTGCACGCCAACATCACCGCAATGGGCGGCAACGGCGGCGCCGTCGTCAGGACCGATGGGCCGAGGCTCGTCGGCGACTACGAAGACTACTTTCTGCGGCTGCAGATGCTGTTGGCCGGGCGAACCGCGGAGGAGGTCGTGTTTGGGCGGGCCAGCCACGGCGCCGGCGGCTCGGCCGGATCCGACCTCGAACGCGCAACCGGCGTCGCCGCCGCGATGGTCGCTTCTTTCGGTTTGACGGGGCCGCGGCCCCTGCTTTACCTCGGCGCCCGCCACCAGCGCGACGAATTGTTGGCCTATGCCGACGTGCGTCAAGCCGTCAATGAGGAGTTGACCAAGGCGGCCGGGGCCTGCCGGCTCCTGCTGGAAGCTTACCGGCCGGCGCTCGATGCGGTCGCCGAACGTCTGATGGCGGCCGGGCGCATTGACGGCGCGGCGGTCGCCGACGCCATTCGGCGACACCCGTCGGTTTCCGCTTCGGGTCCCGGGCCGGCTGCGCGGCAGGAACGGAATCTGCCGCCCGAAGCCCCTGCATTCCTCGGACTTCATCATGCCGGCGGTGCGGCGTCGGCTCCGCGCCCGGACGCGGGAGCCGAACCTGCTTCGCCCGCGGCGGGCGGAACGTCACCGGCAGGGGGCGTTCGATGAATTCTCTCAATTGCGCCGGCCCGGCTCCGGAGGAGGCACCGACGCCGGATGCCATCGGGACGAGGTGCTTGGACCGCGAATCCTTGGAACACATGGCCGCGCGTCTGGAAGCGAGCGGGAGCTACCGAATCCTTCGGCGGCTGGAGCCTCGCGCTAACTACCACGATTACGACGGCACCCCGACACGGCGGGGCGTGTTCGTCGACGTCGAGACCACCGGTTTGGATCCCAGAACGGACGAAGTCGTGGAGCTCGCGATGCTGCCGTTCGACTTCAGCAGCGACGGCAGGATCTTCGCGGTGCACGAACCCTTCTGCAGGTTTCGAGATCCGGGTCGGCCGATCCCCGCCGCCGTCACGGCGCTGACGGGCGTCTCCGACGCGATGGTCGCCGGCGCATCGATCGACGCTGCGGAGATCGAGGCCTTTCTCGGACCCGCAGCGCTTGTGGTCGCCCACAACGCCGCCTTCGACCGGCGTTTCCTGGAGAGGCTGTGCGGCGCGTTCGCGACGCTGCCGTGGGCGTGCTCATGGGCCGAGGTGCCTTGGGCGGACGAGGGTTTCGATAGCGCGAAACTAGCCCATCTGGCGGCGGCGCAGGGCTTCTTCCACGAAGGTCATCGCGCCGTGCATGATTGCCGTGCCGGCATCGAGATCCTTTCCCGTACTTTGCCGCGCAGCGGCCGGTCCGCCCTTGGCGTCCTGCTGGAGTCGGCCCGCCAGCCGCGCTGGCGAGTCTCGGCGGTGCGGGCACCGTTCGAGCGCAAGGACTCCCTGAAGCGCCGCGGCTACCGGTGGTACGACGGGAGCGACGGCCGGGCACGGGCCTGGAATGTCGATGTTGCCGACCACGCGCTCGAAACCGAACTGGCGTTCCTCCGAAGTGAGATCTACCGCCGCCACGACGCGGCCATCGACGCGCGGCCCATCAGCGCCTTCGAGCGCTATTCCTGTCGCGCCTGACGGCCCTGAAGTTGGAGAATCGCGATGCCGAGAACAGCAGCGACCGACCGGGTCACGACCAGGCCTGATCCCTCGCAATGGAGGGACGACGAGATCATGACGCTCCGCGAGGCGGCGGCGCTGTTCTGGCCGGACGGTCCCTTTTCGGAGCGGACGCTCCGCACGGCCGTGCGCGACGGGCGGCTTCCGATCTCGCAGGTCGCGGGAAAATTCTTCGTGACCAAGGCCGCGCTGCGGGTTCTGTCGGTGTGCGAACCCCTCCGCCCGGTACCCCATGGCGCCGCCGCACTCCGAGGGGGCGGTGGCTTTGAGAACGATTTGGCCGCAATCCGGCGCATGCGCGAAAGCTAAGTTGCGCGGCTCGGCCGGATTGAAGAGTCTCCCTGCCGCAAGCGCCCCAAAGATGCGCCCGGCATGAAGCTCATGCGCCAACAATTCCATTTCCGAACGCGTCTCTGACCGCCCGGATACTTGGCGACCGCCTCGACGTGCGCGTTCGGGGCGCTATATCACGGCGTTGCTGATGGCGCCGGCCGGCCAGTTCTGTCCGTTAGGTCCTTGGTGCATCGTACCTTCCATCATTGACGATAGTCACGGCGAACTCTGCCGCCGTGTAGATGCGTCCGTCGCCGATGATGCTGACGAACGGAATTCCCTGGTCCAGAAAGTCTACGGCGGTCTCCAACGCGTGCTTTCTGGTTTCTCTGACTACCTTTATGATCCCGCCCGTCTCTCGGGGCTTACCCTGTACAATGAACACTGTTTACGCCTTTGCTTCGCGCCAGGCAGGCAATCTACGATGGCGGTTGGATCGAAGTGAGTCTAGCGAGTTGCCCCCCGATTGTCGAAAGACCTTCAGTGGGCGTCACCAACCGGCTCCGCCATGTGAAATTCCTGAATGTCCTCTTTGCCGTTTGCCGACAAAATAAGCCGCGCGTTGAATTCGTGCGGTTCGGCCGGGGCCGCCCCGCTCTCGAGTGTGGAAAGATCTCCCGACGACGGCGCAAGAACGAGGGTTTCCGGTCCTGCGGCGCGATCGATCACCACGACCGCCTTCAACCCATCGGTCCGCCGGCTCAGTGTCAGCCGCATCCGCTCTCCCGCCGGCGTGCCGGCAATCGAAAGCTCCCCATCCGCAAGTTCGCTGCGGACTTCGAA
>JAIEPP010000027.1 GCA_019748335.1 Xanthobacteraceae bacterium | reverse complement strand
AGCAGTCATTCCGGGGCGCGCGAAAGCGCGAACCCGGAATCCATAGCCACGATCGGGAGTATGGATTCCGGGCTCGATGCTGCGCATCGCCCCGGAATGACGGAGCGAGAGAAAGCTAAAACCAGCGCTCGCCGACCATCACGGTATCGCCCGGGCTGATCGAGGTGCCCGGCGGGACCACGAAGCGTCCCGTGCCGGATGCGTCGGTGTGGGTCACCGTGACACTGTCGCGCCGGGCGCGCGGCGAGAAGCCACCGGCGATCGCCACCGCGCTCTCGACCGTCATGTTCGGCACGTAGGGATATTGGCCGGGCGCTGCGACCTCGCCGAGGATGAAGAACGGCCGGTAGGATTCGATTTCCACCGCGACCGAGGGATCCCGGATGTATCCGCCGCGCAGCTTGGCCGAGATTTCAGACGCAAGTCCCGCCGTGGTGCGGCCGCGCGCCGGCACCGAACCGATCAGCGGCATGGTGATCGAACCGCCGGCGTCGATCGCATAGGTATTGGTGAGGCCTTCCTGGCCATAGACCACGACGCGCAGCTTGTCGCCGGCATCCAGATGATAGACCGCGTCGTAACGCGCCGGCACTGCCACCGGCATCGGCTCGACATAGGCCACTGGCGCGGTAACAACGACGGGCGCTGAGGACGAGCTCGGGGAAGCGGCAAAGGCCGAGCGCAGCGCGCTGATCGCGCCACCGCCGGAATCCGCAGCGACGGCCCGCGGCGGCGGACCATAGGACTGGCCATAGGCCATCGAATCGAGATCGCTTTGCGGCGCGACCGCGACCGGCCCGGTCGTGCGCATGCAGCCCGACAGAGCGAGCGCGGTCATGATCGCAGTGATCGGTAATCGAAACGCGCGCGCAACCCGCACTGGAGCCATCCCTTGAAGCGAGACAGCATAAGTCTTGCACCGGTTATGGTTAATAAAGGGTTTTTACCGGGCGCGGGGGAGCACCAGACACAACCTCTCCGCGCGGCGCAGGGCGCGGTTGGAGCCGCCCTCAGGCACTCACGCCGACGCCGATCGGGCACGCCACGCCGGTGCCGCCCAATCCGCAATAGCCCGCCGGATTCCTGGCGAGATATTGTTGATGATAGTCCTCGGCGAAATAGAACTCGCCCGCCGGCGCGATCTCGGTGGTGATGGCGGCAAGCCCCTTGGCCGCCAGCGCCTTCTGGTACACGGCCTTCGACGCATCGGCGGCCTGGCGCTGCGTATCACCTGATGTGTAGATCGCTGAGCGATACTGGGTTCCGACATCGTTGCCCTGGCGCATGCCCTGTGTCGGGTTGTGATTTTCCCAGAACGTCTTCAACAACTGGTCGTACGAAATCTTCTTCGGGTCGAACACGACAAGCACCACCTCGGTATGACCGGTGCGGCCCGAGCACGTCTCTTCGTAGGTCGGATTGGGGGTGTGACCACCGGCGTAGCCGACGGCGGTCGTATGGATGCCGTCGCCGAGTTGCCAGAACTTGCATTCCGCGCCCCAGAAGCAGCCGAGCCCGAACACCGCCTGCGCCAAGCACGCCGGATAAGGCGGCAGCAGTTTACGGCCGTTGACGAAGTGGGTGGTCGCGGTCGGGATCGGTGTGGCGCGGCCCGGCAGCGCTTCGGCGGCACTCGGCAACGCGGTGGTCTTGCGCATGAAAAACATGGAACAGCTCCAGGCGGCAGATCGGCTGACGCCGGAAACAGCATTCGGCCGGTCGGCCTCTCTATATATGCCGTTACGCCGGATACGGCAGCCCTGTTACCGCCGCGTGACGCGCGCCTTTTGTTTTTGACGCGTTTTCCTGGCGTGAACCGGCATCCGCTTCCCGCGAAGACGCTCCGGTCAGTCCCGCGAATAGCCGATCAACGGCTTGCGGGGCCGGAACAGGATCATCAGCAGGATTCCGACCACGCCCAGCACGGCGAAAACTGGCTGGTCGAGCAGGAACCTGTCGATGCTGTTCCAGAGCCAGGGCGCATGGCCCTGGACCCAGGTCTGGAACGTGGTCTGGCTGGCCTGGTTGATATCGTTCCAGAACTGGCCGAACCGGGTGAAGCGCAGGGTCTGGTCGGCGACGAAACGGGCCCCGTCATAGACCATGAGGATGAATCCGCCGGCCAGGAGCAGCAGGCCGATAAGCCGGAAGAAACCGCGGATCATGCATCACCTTATATCTGTCGCGCCTGGGCGACCGTCAGCCCCATACCGGGGAGACCTGAGAAATTCAACCTCATCAGCGTCTTATGCGCCATTTTCGGCTCAATTCCTGCCCCTTTCAGGGAGGGCGGAAAGCGTTGACGGTACCAGACGCGCCCTCTATAAGACCCCCAATGGCGGCGGGCGCAATCCCGCCGCCGCAGTTCTTTGAGCAGCGCCGTATTTTCCCATCGCAAGGTGGGGGGCATATTGGCTCCGAAGCATGGCATCCTCAAGAACGCTCTGAACTCCGAATAGACGCAACGTCGATTACGCAATTTGAACGGCCGGCGCGCTCGAGCCCGACCAACCGAGCGATGACAGCCGAAGGACAGTTGAGAACATGGCCAATACCACTTCCGCCAAAAAGGCGACCCGCAAGATTGCCCGCCGCACCATCATCAACAAGTCGCGCCGCACCCAGATGCGTGGCGCGGTGCGCACCGTCGAGGAAGCCATCAAGAGCGGCGACCGCGATGCCGCGCTGAAGGCGTTGAAGAACGCGGAGCCGGAACTGATGCAGGCCGCCCAGCGCAACATCATTCACAAGAACAATGCGAGCCGTAAGGTGTCGCGTCTGACGCACGCGATCGCCAAGCTGGCGAAGTGATCGCCGGACGGCAACGTGATCAGCTCACACAGTGAGCTGACAAAAATAGACATTCGTCAAAGCCCGGCTTAGCCGGGCTTTTCTTTTTCCAGTTCGATTGTTCCGTTGCTGCGCCACAGACAGCGTGTCATATTTGTTCTCGCTCCCGTAGTTTTACGAGGTGCATCTTTGTTGCACCGGCTGTGCTGTGCGCAGATGCAAAAATTCCAGCCGCGGCCTTGCGACAATCGAACGGCGCCTCTGCACGCGATTGAATAGAGCCTGGCGGCGCGGTTGGGAGTTACCCTCAAAAACAATCGCAAAAAACTTCGTCTCGCTAGTCACTTATCCACATAGCGGCTTCAAGCGTTTTGAAAACCTGCCCGGGTAACCACGATTGTAACGGTTTCTTAAAATTTTTTGCGAGTGCAGCGAAAATTGTCACGATGGCTGACGCTGCGCGATTCTGTGCACGGATTCAAAAACTTGGTGCGGCGGCGCGTGATTGCAGCATTGCAACACCGCCGAAGAGTCGAGCGCCACCATCGAATCACGGATTGTCAGAAATCGTGCTTGGTGTATTCCTTACTCGTTCGCGACGCCCAAGGTTTTCCTGACCAGCGCGGTTTGAGACCCAAGGGTGGACGTGCAAATCGGCGGCGGTGTGCGCGTTAGCGACGCTTTCCAAGCGGTGCTAGGTTGATAACTCATAGCAATATGAGGACGGCGGTTCTGTGTCTAAATTTCTCGGGCGTGGCGTGCGCGGTTCGCGCGCGACGGATAGGAGAAATAAGGCGCTCGAGAATTCAGACACTCGATAGCTCGATGCCGGCAACCGGAACGATTGGGAACGCGTAGCGTGTGAACGTGTTGAAGACGACTGACTGAGGTTACGCGGCGGCGCAGCGTCGGACATGATGTTCGGTAGCGGCACACTGACTTTGAAAACACTTTTGATCTGGTAACTCGCTGCGCGTTCTCGCGGCGAGAGGGGGAGGTAGTATGCTTCACGGTATCATCGCGGCATTCGACATGCGCATCTCGAACGAGACCGTATCGGATCCCAACATATCGGATTCCCAAGGCTCGGATTCTCAAGGCTCGGCTTCTCAAGCCATCGTTTTCAATCAGCCCCCGGCGCGAACTCCGGAAAGACCGTCGAGTACGCGCTGACCCAGCGGATACTTCTTCTCCAGCTTTAGATCTGCGTAAACGGCGATTCCGCCGAGCGCTGGAGCTATGTCCGGAGAAGGCCCGCTCGCGGTCGCGTCTGGCAGGAACCCTGCACGGGCCCTGCAAGACGATTTGGCAGAATACCATTTCTCTTTCAGAAAAGTTCTCAAGCAATGACAAATATGGAACAGGATCGCTGGACACGCGTGAAGGGCCGACTGCGGACGAGTGTAGGCGAGGACGTCTATACGAGTTGGTTCGCACGCATGGACCTGGAAGCCGTGCAGGATGAAAGCGTCCATCTGTCGGTTCCGACCCGCTTCCTGAAGAGCTGGATCCAGGCGCATTACGCCGACCGCGTCCTGACCTGCTGGCAGGCCGAGATGCCGGAAGTGCATCGCATCGACCTCACCGTGCGCACGGCGATGCGCTGCGCAGCGCCCGCGAAAGAGGCGCCGGCGGCTGCCGATCAGCGCCGTCCCGAGCGTGTCGATGGCCGTCCCGCGCCCGAATTGCGCTCGACTGCGACCGCTCCGGTGTCCGCCAGCCATGATGCGCTTGGCGGCTCACCGCTCGACCCGCGCCTGACCTTTGCAAGTTTCGTGATCGGCCGCTCCAACACGCTGGCGCATGCCGCGGCGCGTCAAGTCGCCGAAGGACGCCGCGGCGACGCCGTGATGTTCAACCCGCTCTACATTCACGCCGGGGTCGGTCTCGGCAAAACCCATCTGCTGCAGGCGGTGACCTGGGCCGGCAATTCCGGCAACGAGCGCAAGGTGCTGTATCTCACCGCCGAGAAGTTCATGTACGGCTTCGTCGCGGCGCTCAAAACCCAGACAGCGCTGGCTTTCAAGGAGGCACTGCGCGGCATCGACGTGCTGGTTATCGACGACCTCCAGTTCCTGCAGGGCAAGTCGACCCAGGCCGAGTTCTGTCACACGCTGAATGCGCTGATCGATGCCGGCCGCCAGGTGGTGATCGCCGCCGACCGGCCGCCGTCCGACCTCGAAAGCCTCGACGACCGTGTCCGCTCGCGGCTCGCCGGCGGCCTCGTCGTGGAAATGGGATCGCTCGGCGAAGAGCTGCGGCTTGGAATCCTGAAATCGCGGGTCGCTGCGGCGCGTGCGCATCATGCGAGCTTCGACGTGCCGGAACCGGTGCTGGACTATCTGGCGCGCACCATCACCCATAATGGCCGCGACCTCGAAGGCGCCATCAACCGCCTGCTCGCCCATTCCAAGCTCAACGCCACCCCGGTGACGCTGGAAATGGCCGAGCGCGAGGTTCGCGACCTGATCCGTCCGCAGGAGCCGAAGCGGATCAAGATCGAGGACATCCAGCGGGTGGTGGCCCGACAGTATAACGTGAGCCGCTCGGACCTGCTGTCCTCGCGGCGGACCGCGAACGTGGTCCGGCCGCGCCAGGTCGCCATGTATCTGGCGAAGACGCTGACGCTGCGCTCACTGCCGGAAATCGGCCGCCGCTTCGGCGGACGCGACCACACCACGGTGCTGCACGCGGTGCGCAAGATCGAGGCACTGGTTTCCAAGGATGTGGCGCTGTCCGAAGAGGTCGAATCGCTGAAGCGGCAATTGCAGGAATGAATTCTTCTCCCGCCCCGATCGAAGTCGGATCTATCCGACTTCGATCATGATGATACCCAACCCGGATAAACCCGAGTTGGCGTCGGGGGTGGGAGAATGATTTTCTGCCGATTTTCTGGCCGATTTTTTGCCGCAAAAGTGGGGAACGGGGCTCCCTTTCCCTTGCACCGGCGGGCCATCCGCGCCACCTTGCGGTCCCCCGGGGGCTTGATCAAAACCGACACTGATCGGGCTTTTCCGGGTTTCCAACGCCGCGGCGCGCCTTGAGGGCCGCCCGGCTTTTCCATCTTAGGTATCTGGCGGGTATTGCAATGAAGGTCACCGTCGAACGTGCGCAACTCCTGAAGTCGCTGGGCCACGTCCATCGCGTGGTCGAACGCCGCAACACCATCCCGATCCTCGGCAACGTGCTGATCCGCGCCGAGAATGCCAAGCTGGCGCTGAAGGCGACCGACCTCGACCTCGAGGTGACGGAAACGCTGGCGGCGGAAACCGGAACCGGCGGCTCGACCACGGTGCCGGCGCACATGTTCTA
>JAIEPP010000478.1 GCA_019748335.1 Xanthobacteraceae bacterium | reverse complement strand
CATCGGACTTTGCGTTTTCGATCGCGACCATCGAAAATCCTGCCTGGTCGAGATGGGCGCGCAACGCGTCGACGCAGGTTTCGATCCTGGTGCCGACGACAAAGCGAAGCTGCATCCGCGCTGTCGCGATTGAGGGAATCGCGTTCTGCGGACGGTCGGGCTCCCCGGTCTTGAATGTCAGAATCTCGATCGTATTCCAGCCATAGAGCCGTTCCGAAGCAGTTAGGCCTGGCTCTCCCCAGCCGTCGTCGATCTCGGGATCGTGAGCACCGCCACCGACGGTCAGGTCGCTGAGCAGTTCGCGTAACCGTGGGGATAGCGGTGGCGGCCTCAACGCCGGAACGAGAATGCGGCCCTGCGCATCGACGATCGCGGCAATGGCACTCGCAAGTACCGTTCCCGGATTCCTCAACAGACCACCCCAATTTCCGGAATGATAGCTTTTGTCCCGAAGCTTGACCGTCAGGTCGAAGTTAATGACGCCTCGTGCCCCGAGAAACAATGTCGGCCGCTCCGCGCTGATGCGGGGACCGTCGGATGAAATGAAGACGTCCGCGGCAAGCTCGCTGCGATAGTCGCTACATAGCTGGCGCAGCCCGGGGGATCCGGTCTCCTCCCCCATTTCGATGATCAGCTTGACGTTGAGCCCGAGCCGGCCGCCCTTGATCTCGAGCAGCACCGCGATCGCCGCCAGATTGACCGAATGCTGTCCCTTGTTGTCGGCTGTTCCACGTCCATACCAACGGTCGTCCACCACGACGAGTTCAAACGGAGCAAGACCGTCACGCCAGAGTTGCGGATTTCCGAGCGTCGTATCGCCGTGGCCGTAAATCAGCACCGTGGGCATACTCTCGTCCTCGATCCGCGCCGCCAGGAGAAAGGGGCCGCCGCCAGGCACCGGGTTGGGTACGACCCGACAGGAGAACCCTAGTTTCTCGATGTCGTCGACAATGGCCTCTCGAAGATAGGCCTCTAGTCGGGGGAGGTTGTCGGCAGCCTGGCTTTCCGTCTCGAACGCTATCCGGGAACGCAACCGATCGAGCAGAAGCCCCGCGTCAAAATAAGCACACGCCGCCGCGATCGCATGGCTCCTGTCAATTCCAATTGTCTCGTCCATTTGCAACCCACCGCAGCCTATGAAGAAGCAGGATGGCATGACGCGCGATGTTGACTTTGTTGTCCATTTCAACTTGGAGATGGAAGGTTTGTCAGTTCAGCAAGGCCTCATGCCGCACGAATGTTGGCCATGAAGCGATCAAGCTCCTGCCGAAGACGACTGCTCTCGGACGACAGTACACTTGCGGACGCCAGCACTTCATTCGATGCCGCACCGCTCTCCGCAGCCCCCTGGCTGACCTGCGTGATGTTCCTGGACACGTCCCGCATTCCTCCCGCAACATGCTGCACATTCCGAGCGATTTCCCTTGTCGCTGTCTCCTGATCGTGAACCGAGCCGGCGATCGTCGATGCGATGCGCGATATCCGAGTGATGGTCTCGGTGATCTCCGCCGTGGCGCCCACAGCTTCACGGGTCGCGCCCTGCATTTCGGCTATGTGGGCTGCAATCTCGTCAGTCGCCCTCGCGGTCTGGCTCGCAAGCATCTTCACTTCGGAAGCCACGACCGCAAATCCACGCCCTGCCTCTCCGGCGCGCGCTGCCTCGATCGTGGCATTCAAGGCCAGAAGATTGGTCTGCTCGGCAATGGCCGTAATGAGTTTTACCACGTGACCAATCTGCTCAGCTGCAGATGACAATTTTCCGATATGACTGTCGGCGCGCCTGGCCTGCTCAACCGCCTGCTCCGCGATCGTGCTGGATTCCCGACCTTGGCGCCCGATCTCGGTCACGGAGGCCGATAGCTCCTCGGTTGCGGCAGCCACCGTCTGCATATTCTCCGAAGCGATTTCTGAGGTACCGGCGGCCTGCCTTGAAAGCTCACCGGTCGCGTCCACAGTGCGCGTCATAACGCCGGCAGCTCCTTCCAGATCGACGGCGGCCGTCGATACGCTGGCCACGATATCTCCCACCGCGTGCTCGAACTGGTCCGCAAACCCGATCAGCTCCGATCGCCTGGTTGCCGCTGCCAACCGGGCTTTCTCTTCCTGATCTGCCGCATCAAGTTGCGCTTTGGCGATCGCCTTGGCCTTGAAGGCCTCTACGGCGCCGGCCATCTGCCCAATTTCATCCTTTCGGCCCAAGCCGGGAAGCACGACCTCGAAACGCCCCTCCGCGAGTTCAGCCATCGCCCCGCAGAGCGCAACGAGTGGACGCGAAATACCACGGCCAACCATCAAGGCTAGAATGATCGTCAGCGCCAGTTGTACCGCCATGAGCGCGCCGACGATGGCCTCGCCGTTGCTCTCAACGTCATCGGCTTCTTTCTCGATCTGCTCGAGCCTCTGTTGCGACGCTTGCTTGATGCCGGCGGTTGTCTGAATTAGCGAATCGACGAAGGCATCCATCTGCTTCACCAGCAGGCTGATCGTCTTGGAATTGCCGAACAGCTTCGCCGCAGCCTCGCGATAGCCCCCAAGCAGTGAAGCGACTTCCGCGGCCTTGTCCCCGAATTCCTTGTCGGTAGCTGAAAGTCCCGCAACGGTTCGCTGGATAAACGCCGTCCGCGCCAGAACGCCGGCTTCCTCGGTCGGGTCGGGCCGCGCCGAAAACACGCTCACATTGGCGTTTGTCGCGGTGAACTGCGTCATGGCCTCGGCGACGGCATTCGACACATCGGGCTGCCGCTGGGAGTTCGCGAGATCGGACAGCGATTTGAATTTCAGCTTGAGAATGGTGGCGGCCCGGTAGAGCTGGTTGGACGTAATGGCCGCATTTTCAGCCTTGAGGGCGATCATGCGCTCCAACAGCCTGGCGAATTCCTCAAGCTTCGAGGGAAGCTCGGAAACCCCTGCGATGCGCCCGCTTTGCGCCTGCAACCGGCCGACTGCCGACTTTGCGGCCGCCTGCGCTTCCAGACTTGCATTGGCATCGCGCTCCTCGCCGCTCAGTGCGAAGTGACGGATACGGAGCTGATAGGTCGTCATGTCGCGATCCAGCTCTCGCGCGAGATCCGCCACCTCGGTACTGGTTCGAAACGATTTTCGCCCTTGGTTTATCTTCTCATAGGCGAAGGCGATCACCGCCATATTGATCGCGAACAGCGACGTCACGAATCCGAATGCCAGCAGTATCTTGCTACGCAATCGAACACCGGTAAAAATCCCCGAACTGTAACGAGGACGTTCAACAGCTACCGCATCACGGCTCATGATGGCTCCATCTAATTTCCAGCTACGCGCGCCACGACGCCCGCTCGATGCATCCGATAACGGCAATTTTATAAATAGCCCTTAAATTTCAGGTCATAACCGCCGTACGCTACGATGCTTTATTCGCAAGCCTCCATTGTCGCGACGGCATCATTGGGCGTGACGGTACGACGGTTTCGGATGCCGATCGACGATCACACATCGGGCTACATCGTCGGCATGACGAACTCGGCGCCCTCGCGAATGCCGGCCGGCCAGCGCGTGGTGATCGTCTTGAGCCGCGTGTAGAACCGAACGCCTTCCGGACCGTGCATGTGATGATCGCCAAACAGCGAGGCTTTCCATCCCCCGAACGAATGGAAGGCCATTGGGACGGGGATCGGAACGTTGATCCCGACCATTCCAACCCTGATGTCGTGGGCAAATTCCCGCGCCGCATCGCCGTCGCGGGTGAATATCGCCGTGCCATTGCCGAATTCATGTTCATTGACGAGCTTGGCAGCCGCGGCGAAATCGTCTGCTCTGGCGACGGCTAATACCGGACCAAATATTTCCTCCCGGTAGATTTTCATGTGCGGCTTGACATGATCGAACAGCGAACCGCCGATGAAGTAACCGTTCTCGTTGCCCTGCAACCGCAGCCCTCTGCCGTCGACCAGGAGATCGGCACCTTCAGCCTCCCCGTCGGCAATATAGGACGTCACCTTTTCCAGGTGCTGGCGGGTGACGAGAGGCCCCATGTCCGCGCTGGCATCCGTACCCGGGCCGATGTTGAGCGCCTTCACACGCGGCACCAGTTTTTCAACGAGCTCGTTCGCCGTCTTTTCGCCGACCGGCACGGCAACCGAAATAGCCATGCAGCGCTCGCCAGCGGAACCATAGGCCGCGCCGATCAGGGCATCGACGGCCTTGTCCATGTCGGCATCCGGCATCACGATCATATGGTTCTTGGCGCCGCCCAGTGCCTGGCATCGCTTGCCGTTGCGCGTCGCGGTCTCATAGATGTATCGCGCGATCGGCGTCGATCCGACAAAACTGATGGCCTCGATGTCCGGATGCTGGAGGATGGCGTCGACAGCTTCCTTGTCGCCGTTGACGACGTTGAACACGCCGTCCGGCAAGCCGGCTTCCTTCAGCCATTTGGCGAGCAGGATGGAAGCCGACGGATCCCGCTCCGACGGCTTCAGGATGAAGCAATTTCCGCAGGCGATGGCCACTGGAAACATCCACATCGGCACCATCACGGGGAAGTTGAACGGCGTGATGCCGGCGACAATACCGAGCGGCTGCCGGAGCGAATGACTGTCAATTCCGGGGCCGACGTCCTCGGTGATCTCGCCCTTGAGCAATTGAGCGATCGACGTAGCAAACTCGACGACTTCCATGCCGCGCTGGATCTCGCCCTTCGCGTCCGAGAGAACTTTTCCGTGCTCGGCTGTGATCACAGCCGCGAGCTCATCGGCTCGCTCCTGCAGAATGCCGAGGAACCGGTTCAGGATCCGGCCGCGCTTCAGCGGCGTGGTCTTTGCCCATGCAGCGAAGGCCGATCGCGCTGCGAATACCGCCTGACTGACCTCCGTGTTCGATGCCAGGTGGACGACCGCCGTCTGCTCTCCTGTCGCCGGGTTGAACACCGGCGCGGTCCGGCCGCCTGCCGCGCGAATGGTCAAGCCATTGACGTAATGCGAGATATCTTTCATTTGTTTGCCTCAGTTGGAGTTTCGGGCATCTTCAATGACCATCGCGGCGCCCTTTTCGGCGATCATGGCGGTCGGGGTGTTGGTGTTGCCGGACGTAATCGTCGGCATGATCGAGGCGTCTATCACCCGCAATCCCTTCACGCCGTGCAGACGCAGGCGTGCATCGACGACGGCGGCCGGGTCCGTCTCGATTCCCATTTTTGCGGTGCCAGTCGGATGAAAGATCGTCGTGCCGATATCGCCCGCGGCCCTGGCAAGCGATGCATCATCGTTCGCAACGGCGGGCCCCGGCAGATGCTCCACGGGATTGTACCTGGAAAGCGCCGGCTGCTTCATCAAACGCCGCGTGACCCGGATCACGTCCGAGGCCACCAACCTGTCCTCGTCGGTCGACAGGTAATTCGGAGCAATGATCGGCGGCCCGTGCGGGTCGGCCGACCTGATCCGGACGATCCCGCGCGACGTCGGCTGCAGATTGCATGCGGCGACCGTGATCGCGGGAAAGCGGTGCAGCGGCTCGCCGAACCTGTCCAGCGATAACGGCTGGACGTGAAACTGGATGTTGGCGCTGGCGCGCCTCTCGTCGGATCGCGTGAAGATTCCGAGTTGCGACGGTGCCATCGTGAGCGGCCCGCGGCGACGCAACAGATAGTCGGCGGCCATGGCGCCTCGACGTAGCAGCGAATGATAGGTTTCGTTGAGCGTCCGGATGCCTTCGACACGATAGATCGCGCGTTGCTGCAGGTGATCCTGAAGATTACGCCCGACGCCCTGGCGGTCGGCTACGACAGGTATTCCGAGCGGCTCCAGCCACTCGCGCGGCCCGATACCGGATCGTTGAAGTATCTGCACCGTGCCGATCGCACCTGCGCACAGAATGACCTCGCCGTTGACCCTTGCTTCCAAGGTCGACCCAGCCTTTTCGAACAGCACCGCTGTCGTCCGCCCGCCCTCGATGATCAAGCGATGCGCGAGCACGCCGGTT
Organism: Xanthobacteraceae bacterium; assembly: GCA_019748335.1. GTDB lineage: Bacteria > Pseudomonadota > Alphaproteobacteria > Rhizobiales > Xanthobacteraceae > Bradyrhizobium. The sequence continues at coordinate 148 of JAIEPP010000478.1, read as the reverse complement.
TCCAGTTGAAGGTTTTTCCTGGACAGAACGGGCTTCAGGAAGCCGCGGGCCGAAGACCAGCGCCGGCCACGCTTCTGATTGACGTGGAAGTAGCCTACGCCCTCGTTGTCTCCGGTGTTGAAGTCGGCTTGGGCGGGTATGCCCATCT
>JAIEPP010000567.1 GCA_019748335.1 Xanthobacteraceae bacterium | reverse complement strand
GCGTTCTCGACCGGATCCCAGAACCACCAGCCGCCCCAGCCGAGTTCGTAATAGGCCCAGTACGACCCCATCGCGATCCCGAGCGTCAGGAATATCCACGCCACCAGCGTCCACGGCCGCACCCAGCGCGCCCAGGCCGCGTCGATCCGGCCCTCGAGCAACGCCGCGACCGCGAACGAGAAGGAAATCGAAAACCCGACATAGCCGAGATAGAGCATCGGCGGATGCACGGCGAGGCCGATGTCCTGCAGCACCGGATTGAGGTCGCGGCCCTCGATCGGCGGTGAGGCAATGCGCAGGAACGGATTCGAGGTCACCAGGATGAACAGATAGAACGCGCTGGCGATCCAGGCCTGCACCGCCAGCACATGAGCGCGCAGCGACAGCGGCAGGTTGTTACCGAAGGCGGCGACGAGGCCGCCGAACAGCGCGAGTATGGATACCCACAGCAGCATCGAGCCTTCGTGATTGCCCCAGACGCCGGTGATCTTGTAGATCAGCGGCTTCATCGAATGCGAATTCTCGAACACGTTGACGACGGAGAAATCCGAACTGACGTGCAGCCAAACCAGCGCGGTGAACGAGGCCCCCGCAAACAGCAATTGCGCCAGCGCGGTCGAGCGCGCGACATTCATCAGCGCCGCATCGCCCCAGCGGGCGCCGGCGATCGGCACGGTGGACTGGATCAGCGCCAGCGCCAGCGCCAGCACCAGTGCGTAATGTCCGGCTTCGGCGATCACCGCATCGCTCCCTGCGTGGGCTGAGCAGCAGACGCACTGGGCTTGGCGCCGTAATCATCCTTCCAGTGCCCCTGCTTCTTCAGGGCGTCGGCGACCTCCTTGGGCATGTAGGTCTCGTCATGTTTTGCGAGCACCGTATCGGCCTTGAAGACACCGGCTGCGTCGAGCGCGCCCTCCGCGACGACGCCCTGCCCCTCGCGAAACAGATCGGGCAGGAGGCCCTTGTAGGCGACCGGCAGCGTGGTGCTGCCGTCGGCGACGGCAAAAGAGATCGCGAGGTTGTCGCCGCGGACCAGCGATCCCGGCTGCACCAGCCCGCCGAGGCGAAAGCGCTTGCCGGGCGGAATATGCTTCTCGGCCGCCATCGACGGCGTGGAAAAGAACACGATGGAATCGCGCATGGCGTTCAGCACCAGCGCCGCCGCCACCGCGAGCACCGCGAGCGAACCGCCGATCATCGTCAAACGCCGTTGCTTGCGCGTCATCAGGTTTCTCTGTCGTTGGGCAAGATATCAGCCATCAAGCCCCAGATTCTTCAGGCCCTCATTGAGCTGGCGCAAGCGTTCGGCATCGCTGGCGACCGCCTGGCGGGCGTCGATGACCGCGCTCGCCGCCTTGTCGCGTTCGCCCATCACCATATAGGCCTTGACCAGCCGCAGCCATCCCTCGACATCGTTGCCATCTTGCTTCAGCCGCGTCGCCAGCCGATCGACCATGCCGCGGATCATCGTGCCACGGTCGGTCTCGGTCATGTCCTTGGCCGCAGCCATGGTGTCGTTCGAAAGCGCGGGCATCGCCGGGCCGCCGACCCGGACCAGGGCCGCCTGTACCAGCGGCCGCCACGGCGCCTCTGCCGGGGCCTTTTCGAGCATGGCTCGCCAGATCGAGGCCGCATCGGCCTGACGGCCGTCCTGTTCAGCGGCCAATCCCAGGAAATAGTTGGCCTTGGGGTCGTCGGCGTTTTGCGCCACCGCGCGCTCGAACTCGGCCTTGGCCTCTGATGTGACGACGCCGCCGGCCGAGCCGATCAGGGCCTCGCCGAGGTCGGACCGCAACCCAGCACTGTCGCCGTTGTAGGTGATTGAGTTCCGGAACGCCCGGATCGCCTCGTCGTAGCGGCCGAGCCGCGCCAACACCGGCGCCAGCACGTTCCAGCCGCGGCCATCGGTCGGGTTCTTCTCCAGATGGGCTTCGACCTGGGCCACCAGATTGTCGAGCGGCTGGTTGGCGTCGGCGACCCGGTTGCGCGCGGCCAGCGGGAAATCGCCGAGCTGCGGCGATCCCAGCGAAAGGTAGAAGGTCACTGCGGCGATCGGCAGCGCGATCAGCGCCAGGATCGCCGAGGCGCGGCGCAACCGCAGGTTCGACTGCGCCGGCGCCGTGCGCCCGCCATCCGCGGCGGCCAGCAGGCGGCGGCCGATCTCGACCCGCGCGGCCTCGGCCTCCGGCGCGCCGATCAGGCTTGCAGCGACGTCACGATCGATCTCGGCGAGCTGGTCGGCGTAGACGGCGGCCTCGGTGCCGCCTTGCGTCGGCTGCACCCGGCGACTCAACGGCCAGAGCACGGCAAAAATCGCCGCGACCGTCATCAGCGCGAACACAAACCACAATGTCATCAAGCAGTTCCCGGGCGGAACGGCACCTTCTCAGGAGGTCCCGATGCGCCGCTTTACACCACCGGCGGCAAGCCCGGCAATTGACAATTAATTGACAATTAAAGGAGCGAAACAGGGGCGGGAAAGCCCAGCTTCCCAGGGGATACGAGGCGAACGCCCTTACCCTGCCCGGTTCGGCTTGCGCTCGACGACCACGGCATTCTCGGCCGCGCGGCTCATCAGCGACGCGTAGTCTTGACCGAACAGCACCTGGCAGAACCGGATCGCCGCCTTGACCTGCGTCTGCCGGTAGACGCGCGACTTGGTATCGCCGCCGCGCAGCGACTGCACCAGGCTTTCGGTGGATCGCTCGACGTAGTGCTGCAGGTCGGAATAGGTCCGCAGCGTCACCTCGTTGATGGCAAGTTCGCTGGCATAGGTGCGGCAGACCGCCACGAAATCGATCAACGCGGCGGTTTCCTCGACCTCGGTATCGTCGATCTTTGGGGCGGCGCCGATGTCCTTGTCGGCGCGCTGGCGCAGGATGCGGCGAACCCGGCCCGGCACGCTGTCGATTTCCGACTGCAACGAGTTGGAGATGTCGGCGCGGATCGACGCCAGTTGCCGGCCCCACGCCGAATCCTGACGCAGATCGAGTTCGGTTCGCAAGCCGCGCACGCTTTCATGGAGCGATTTCAGCTGTTCGCCGACATTGTCGAGTTGGCCGCGCCTGATATCGGTGCGCAGGCAGGCCGCGACAAAGGACAGATCGTGCAGCGCGATCGAGACCGCGATGCCGAACGGCGTGGCGGCGACGCGAATTTCGTCGTCGGACGCCGCCATCTTGACCGCAAGGCGGATGATCTGCCACGGCGCCACCAGCCGTTGCATGATCAGTGACAGCGCGAACGGCAGCATCTGCGGCGTTTGCAACGGGGGGACGTTGAGCGCCGCCGTGACCGTTACGATCTGGGCATCCGTGAACGCCCTAAGCTCGCTCGGAAGCCGGCCACCAAGCGCATCCAGCGCCTCGCGCGCCTGCAGCACCGCCCCGATCGACAGCAGATCCTCGACGACATTGGGCGGCCCGATGCGGGACAGCGCGCGTTGCGTGTCCTGACCCGGCACCGGAGTCGAGATCTTCATGATCGCATCGGCCACGGCGGCCTGGAACTTGCGGCTCGCCGCTTCAAGACCGCTGGTCGAACCGCTCCGCCTGCTCGCGGCGAGCGAGGTTTCGAACTCGCGCGCGGCTTCGGGTGCGCCGTCGCGGCCAAGCCACTGCCAGATCGGCGCCAGCGAGGCACGGCGAATCTGACCCGGCCGGATCGGAAAATTGCTCTCGATGAAGAATGGTTCGAGCGGCTGAAACAACAGCCGCGCCGGATCGTCGGAACGCGGCCTCGTTTCGTCGTCCTCCTCGGCCCCGCGCACGACCTTGCGCAGTTGCCCGAGCACGAGATTGGCGACGGCAGTGTCCTCCCCGCGCTCGACGGCGCGCTCGAACTCCCGCATCAGCAGCGCCTGCGCCTGGGGCGGGAGCTGGGCGAGATAGTCCCTCAGCCGCTCGGTCGATGTCTGGCTCATGCGCCTAGTGTGGATATGCGTGGGTCGAGCGGACGGCAAAGCGCGTCCACTTGCGATCTTAAAAGTGTGCCCCTTAAGAAGGCGTTTAGGAACAATGAAATCGGCGGACGAGGTGACCGGTTCCCGCCCCGTATCGGCACGGAGTATGACCCGTTTCCCGGCGCCGGCCGGAACCCGGCTCGCTCGAAACCGCGCTAAATCCCCGGTAGCACCAGTTCCGCCCGCAAACCACCGGTCGGGGCGTCGCCCAGCGTGAGGTGGCCGCCGTAAAGGCCGGCCAGATCGACCACAATCGAGAGCCCGAGCCCGGAGCCGGGCTTGGATTCGTCGAGCCGCTGGCCGCGCCGGGATACCTGCGCCCGCTCGGCAGCTGACAGACCCCGGCCATCATCGTCGACGATGATTCGCAGCCGCGGCCCGGCGCCAGGCGCCGGGGGCGGCTCGACCAGGACCTCGATGAAGACCTGCGACGTCGCCCATTTGCAGGCGTTGTCGACCAGGTTGCCGGCCATCTCCTCGAGGTCCTGCCGCTCGCCGCGAAACCTGGCTTGCGGATCGGCCTTGACCTCGATGGCGATGCCGCGGTCGCGGTGGATCTTCTCCATGGTCCGCCGCAACGCTTCGATCGCCGGCGCGACCTCGGTGACGGTGCCGACGATGGTGACGCGCGCCGCGATCCGCGCCCGCTCCAGATGATGCGCCACCTGATCCCGCATCACATCTGTCTGCTCCAACACCTTGTTCGCAAAGGGATCTGCCGGATGCGCGGCGGCCTCGTTGACGATCACCGACAGCGGCGTCTTGATGGCGTGGGCGAGATTGCCGACATGGGTACGGGCGCGCTCGACGATCTCGCGGTTGGCGTCGATCAGCGCGTTGGTCTCGCGCGCCAGCGGCGCGATCTCGACCGGAAACTCGCCCTCCAGCCGTTCGGCGCGGCCGGAGCGGATATCGGCGATCGATTCGGAGATGCGCTTGAGCGGCGCCAGCCCGAAGCGGACCTGGAAGATCGTGGTCAGCAGCAGCACGATGCCCAGTGCCGCGAAGGTGCCTCCGAGGTAGTAGTCGAAGCTGCGGGTCTCATCGAAGATTTCGGTGGCGTCGCCGGCCACGCTGACCAGGAACTTGCCGTCGGCGCCGAGATCGACCGGCCGCTCGACCATTCGCAGACTCTGGCCTTCCGGACCGTCGACATAGCGGAGACGGATGCCCGCGGCGGTCAGCTCCGCATCGCGCTCCTCGAGCTTCGGCAGCTTCTTGTCCCACAGCGAGCGCGACGCCCGGGTCTCGTTTTTCTCGGTGTCGGTGCGGACGATCTGCCAGTACCAGCCGGACAACGGCAGTTCGAACAGCGGCTCGCCGAGCGACTGGAACTGGTGGTCGGGCGGCTCGTCCGGGGTGGCGACCTCGGCGATCAGGGTTCGAAGATAGAGGTTAAGACGGCGGTCGAAGGCACGTTCGGCCGCGTTGCGATACACCGACGACAGCACAATGCCTGTGATGACCAGGATCACGACCACCCACGCGGTCGCCGACAGGAACAGGCGTGTGGCAAGCGAGCTGCCGCGCATTAGAGCATGATCCCGATCCGGAGAGCCGCGTTAGCACAAGATGGATATCGGATAAGACCATGCCCGCATAAAAGAGCAAATCAGGTGCCGGGCGTCGGCGGCGTCAGCAGGTAGCCGAGCCCGCGCACGGTCTGGATGATGTCGACGTCGAGCTTCTTGCGGATACGCCCGACGAACACTTCGATGGTGTTGGAGTCGCGGTCGAAATCCTGGTCGTAGAGGTGCTCGACCAGTTCGGTGCGCGACACCACGCGCCCGGTGTGGTGCATCAGATAGGCCAGCAGCCGGTACTCGTGCGAGGTCATCTTGATCGGATTGCCGGATACGCTGACCCGGTTGGTGCGGGTATCCAGCGAGACCGGACCGCAGGTCAGTTCGGACTGGGCATGGCCGGTCGAACGGCGCAGCAAAGCGCGAATTCGCGCCAGGATCTCCTCGAGGTGGAACGGTTTGGCGACATAGTCGTCGGCGCCGGCGTCAAAGCCCTGCACCTTGTCGCTCCAGCGGTCGCGCGCGGTCAGGATCAGGACCGGCATCGCGCGCCCGTTGCGGCGCCACGCCTCCAGCACCGAGATGCCGTCCATCTTCGGCAGGCCGATGTC
>JAIEPP010000355.1 GCA_019748335.1 Xanthobacteraceae bacterium | reverse complement strand
CATCTCGCCGTCGTCCATGAAATATTTCCACTCCACAGCCGGCACCAGCACTTCGGCGTTGGGGAATGCCTACGAGTTATCGGCATTCAGCAGGCCATTGATGTGGTCGCCATGGAAATGCGACAGCACGACGACATCGACCGACTTGGGATCGATGCCCGCGGCCGTCAGGTTCGTCACGAACTGACCGTTCACGCCCTTGCTCGAGGCGTACGCAGCACCGCCCATTCCGGTATCGAGCACGACGGTTTTTCCGCCGATATTCATCGCCAGCGGCGTGAACAGGAGCGTCATCTTGTCTTTGGGCAAAAATGCGTTGTCGAGCGCGGTACTCACGTCTTCAAGCTTCGCATTCGGGACGAACTTTTCGTCAAGCGCGAACGTGAGCGATCCGTCGGAGATCGCATTCACCTGGATATCGCCGACCTTGTAGCGATAGAAACTCGGGGCCTGCTTGTCGGCCATCGGGGCCGCCGCTTGGGCAGAAATAGCCGGCAACAGCGGCGCGGTGGCGATGCCGGCGGCGCCGGCCAGCATGTGACGTCGGGTCAATTTCATGGGGAGTCCTCCCGGTGAGACGATGGATGCGATTTGCGGGTTTTCCCGCGTTCTTGGTGATTGGTTTGTTTCCAGCAACGTTTGACCGGCGGCGCGATGACACCGTCAGGTTGACGCCAACATCATGAAGCAGTCTTCGGGGCTAACCCCTGCATCGTGGGCTTATTGCGGCAGAACGTTTCCGGGCCTCAGGCCACCCGCCACACCCATTCGACGATCCTGGCAATGACGTCGCCAAACAGCAGCAACGCCGCCGACCAGACCAGCGCCGAGACGAAATTGGCGATCTGGAACTGCCAGTAGGACATCTCGAAAATGCCGGCGGCGAGCGGCACCGAGGCCCGCAGCGGCCCGAAAAACCGGCCGATGAAAATCGAGGGCACGCCCCATCTTTTCACGAACAGCTCGCCGCGCGCCAGTATTTCCGGATAGCGCGACAGCGGCCACATCTGCGCGACCTGTTCCTTGTATTTGAAACCGAACCAGTACGAGACCCAGTCGCCGAGCGCCGCGCCGACGCCGCCGGCGAGCCAGACCGGCCAGAAGCTGATGCCGCTGACGCCGATCAGCGCGCCGATCGCCACCAGCGCGCCCCAGGCCGGAACCAACAGCGAGATGAAGGCGAGCGACTCACCGAACGCCAGCACCAGCACGATCGGCGCGGCCCAAGCCTGGTGATCGCGCACGAAATCGGCCAGCGCGCGGGCAAAATCTTCCATTCTTTGAACGCCTTCCCGCCCCGTCTTCCGCTTTGGAACCCTCCCCGGGTTCATCGTGGGGACAGGTAAGCCAGCCCCTTGCGTGACTTTCAAGTCACAAAGGCGGGCATGGCGCGTGATGTCAATGAACCGCTCACCCCTGCGCTGGCGTTCCGCTTAGCTCTGCGGCGGGGGTGGCGGGCGTTTGGACGGTCGCGGCTTAGCCGCGCGGGGCTGGACCGGGGCAACCGGTTGCAGGGTCACGATGACGGGATTCGGCTTGTGATCCTGCGCGGCTCCGGTGGCGGCATCGACGCCCATCCCGACGAGGCCACCGGCCAGAAGATTGCCGGCAAAACCAGCCGCACCCGTTCCCGGAATTTCCTTGGTGAGAGGGATAATCTGCGGCTCGTATCCCTCCTTGTTGAAGGTAACGGTGATGTCCGCATTGCGCTTCGCCTGAACCACGCAGGGGGTCACACAAGCTGTTGGAATATCCAGCCCGGTAATCTCAGCCGTCGCGCCCGCCGGGGTACTGGAAATAGAGATGTTCTCGGTCGTTCCCCGCGTTACCGACGCGCAGCCGAGACACGGCGCCGCGATAGCGACAGCCAGCAATAACCTGATCATCGTCGGAAGTTCCCCTTTGCCCGCTGAAACATTCGAGCAACCCAAGAGTGAATGCAAGGGGATGCATTCTCGCGCGTTGAACATTGCTAACTGCAGCGGTCCTGCAGCTTGCGGCCGCTTTTGCCGCTCGCCTCGCTCGGGTCGTCACTTTCTTGGCCCATCCATGGCATAGTCAGGGGAACCGATTCGCTGCCAAACGTCGCGCGCAACATATGAAGAAACATGTCCAAACCATTGAAATCAGCTGCAAAAAGCAAGTCCGATAAAGATCTGTTCGCAGGATCGGAGCCGAAGGGCCGCGCCCCATTGAAGGTGGCCAGCCGCTCCGGCAGCGCCGAGGATGCCTATACCGCGGCTGACATCGAGGTGCTCGAAGGGCTCGAGCCAGTCCGCCGCCGGCCCGGCATGTATATCGGCGGCACCGACGAAAAGGCGCTGCACCATCTGTTCGCCGAAGTCATCGACAACGCCATGGACGAGGCGCTGGCGGGCCATGCGTCCTTCATCGAGGTGCATTTGGGCGCCGACGGATTTTTGACGGTCACCGACAACGGCCGCGGCATTCCGGTTGATCCGCATCCGAAATTTCCGAAGAAGTCGGCGCTCGAAGTCATCATGTGCACGCTGCATTCCGGCGGCAAGTTCGACTCCAAGGTCTACGAGACCTCGGGCGGCCTGCACGGCGTCGGCGTCTCCGTCGTCAACGCCCTCTCCTCGCGGCTCGAAGTCGAGGTCGCGCGCAGCCAGAAACTCTACAAGATGAGTTTTGAGCGCGGCCACCCCAAGGGCAAGCTCGAAGACCTCGGCAAGGTCAACAACCGCCGCGGCACCACCATCCGTTTCAAGCCGGACGCCGATATCTTCGGCGCCAAGGCCGTGTTCAAGCCGCAGCGCCTGTTCAAGATGACGCGCTCGAAAGCCTATCTGTTCGGCGGCGTCAAAATCCGCTGGCGCTGCGACCCTGAACTGTTGAAGGGCCTCGAGGACGTCCCGGCCGAGGATGAGTTTCACTTCCCCGGCGGGCTGAAGGATTATCTCGCCGCCGCCATTCATGCCGACACGCTGGTGCATCCGGATATCTTCTCCGGCAAATCCGGCCGCAACGGCGGCCACGGCGCCTGCGAATGGGCGGTGGCGTGGACGGCGGATGCCGACGGCTTCCTGTCCTCCTATTGCAACACCGTGCCGACGCCCGACGGCGGCACCCATGAATCCGGCATGCGCAGCGCCATGCTGCGCGGCCTGAAAGACCATGCCGAGCGCATCGGCCAGGGCAAGCGCGCCGCTCCGATCACCTCGGAAGACGTGATGGTGGGTGCGGCCGTGATGCTCTCGGTATTCGTGCGCGAACCGGAGTTTCAGGGCCAGACCAAGGACCGGCTGGCGACCGCCGAGGCCCAGCGCATCGTCGAACAGGCCATCAAGGATCCGTTCGACCATTGGCTGTCGGGCAATCCGCTGCAGGCCAACAAGCTCCTGGACTTCGTCATCGAGCGCGCCGACGAGCGGCTGCGCCGTCGCGCCGAAAAGGAAACCTCGCGCAAGACCGCGGTGAAGAAGCTGCGCCTGCCCGGCAAGCTCGCCGATTGCACCAACACCGCGACCGAAGGCTCCGAACTGTTCATCGTCGAGGGCGACTCGGCCGGCGGCAGCGCCAAGCAGGCGCGCGACCGCAAGACCCAGGCAATCCTGCCGTTACGCGGCAAGATCCTCAACGTCGCCTCCGCCACCAAGGACAAGCTCACCGCCAATGCCCAGCTTTCCGACCTGATGCAGGCGATCGGCTGCGGCACCGGCGCGCAGTACCGCGAAGAAGACCTGCGTTATTCCCGCATCATCATCATGACCGACGCCGACGTCGACGGCGCGCACATCGCTTCGCTCCTGATCACGTTCTTCTACCGGCAGACGCCGCGGCTGATCGATGAAGGCCATCTCTATCTCGCGGTGCCGCCGCTTTATCGCCTGACCCACGGCAGCAAGACGGTCTATGCCCGCGACGACGCCCACAAGGACGCGTTGCTGAAGAGCGAGTTCAACGCCAATGCCAAGGTCGATGTCGGCCGCTTCAAAGGCCTGGGCGAGATGATGCCGGCACAGCTCAAGGAAACCACGATGGACCCGGCCCGACGCACCATGCTGCGCGTGGTGCTGCTGGCCGACGACCGCGAAGGCACCGCCGATTCGGTCGAACGGCTGATGGGCACCAAGGCCGAAGCTCGCTTCGCTTTCATCTCCGACAAGGCCGAATTCGCCAGCGAAGACCTGCTGGACGTCTGACGTCCGCCGGGAATGGGGCTTTTTCACCCCATTTTCGCGTTTTTGGCTGTTAAGGGCCGGATTCCGCCCATTTTTCAGCCACCTCCGCCTCATTCGTTTTCAGGAGGGTGTGTTCCCCCCGCAACAGCATTTTGGGCTGAACTGCGTATAGTCATCTTCAGCGGTCTTGGGGAATCGGTGATGAACCCTCCAGACTTTGGGTTCAACGCTTTAAATACTGAGGATTTGAAAATGAAGAAATTGGTGCTCGCTTTGGCCGCGACCGCGGCTCTCACCGGATCGGCTTTCGCGGCCGACATGGCTCCCCGCTACGCCAAGGCCGCGGCTCCCATGATGGTAGCTCCGAGCTGGACCGGTTTTTACATTTTCGGCGGCGGCGGCGGCGGCATCTGGGATGCGAACACTGGCACCCAGACGACCGTCGGCGGTACGCCCATCCTCGGCTTCAACCAGAAGCAGGGCGGCGATGGCTGGTTCGGTACCGTCGGCGCCGGCTATGACTGGCAGTTCAATAGCAACTGGGTCGCCGGTGTTTTCGCCGATGGCCAGTTCGGCAGCTTGAAGGGTACGATTCAGGATCAGAACCCCTTCTTTGCCGGCACGATCAAGAACGACTATTCCTGGGCCGTTGGCGCGCGCCTCGGTTACCTGATCGCCCCGAACGTGCTGTCCTATGTGAACGGTGGTTATTCCGACTCGCATTGGAAGGGCACATCGCTGTTCGACACGCGTACTGCCTTGCCGACCGCTTTTCACACTGACGGTTTCAGCCGTGGCGGTTGGTTCGTCGGTGGCGGCGTCGAGAACAACCTGAACATCTTCGGCATCAGCGCTCCTGGCTGGTTCATGAAGACCGAATATCGTGCGGCCTACTACGACACCAAGAACATCTCCGAGTTGGCCAACGTGACGAACCTCTCAAACGGTACCGACATCACGTTCAAGCCCTTCGTGCAGACCATCAGCACCTCGCTGGTCTACCGCTTCAACTGGACCGGCCCGGTGGTCGCCAAGTACTGATCTTTAGCTAAATAAGCTGCTTAAAAGCCCCGGCATCGTCCGGGGCTTTTTTGTGCCTGGATGCGGCGACGCTATCGATCGCACCGATTGCCAATTCCGGCGTCAGAACGCCCTGCTGCGACCGACCTCCGACACTGAAATGACGCAGCGATCATTTCTGCCTTGCCCCGCGCTCCCGCATTGTATTCGATCGAAAGCCGCGGCTTCCCGGGACAACGGGGCGCCAGCCAGGCTGCCGACGGATCCCGCCAAACGGACCGCAAGCGGCAACAGGGGGAAGTCCATGGCCAGATCGCTTTCCATCGTCGGCTTTCTCGCGCTCGCCATCGGATTGCTCTGGATCGGTCAGGGCACCGGCGTAGTCGCTTGGCCCAGATCGAGCTTCATGATCAACCAGCTGCAATGGGCCGGATATGGCGCCGTGCTCGGCGCCGTCGGCCTGATCCTGATCTGGCAGGGCAACCGCTGAGCATGCGGATTCGTAGGATGGGTGGAGCGAAGCGATACCCATCAATCACAACGCCTAAAGCTGATGGGTATCGCTTCGCTCCACCCATCCTACATAAAACTGGATACCAACCATGACAGCGGAACTGTTCGATCTCGGCGGCAAGGTTGCCATCGTCACCGGAGGCAATGGCGGCATCGGGCTCGGGATGGCGCGGGGACTGGCGGCGGCGGGAGCCGCGGTCGCGATCGTCGGGCGCAACGAGGCGAAGTCGCAAGCCGCGGTCACAGAGTTCGCGCAAACCGGCGCCAAGGCGATTTCGGTGGTCGCCGATGTCACCGACAAGGAAGCGGTCGCCGCCATGGTTAGCCGCGTCGCCGGCGAACTCGGCGTTGTGGTACGAGCCGGTGCGCATCAGCCAGGGGAACACGGTGGTGACGATGAT
>JAIEPP010000473.1 GCA_019748335.1 Xanthobacteraceae bacterium | reverse complement strand
AGCGTCAATCCGGCCTACACTGATCTCATGTCATCGCTCTCCAAAAACGTCGCGGTCATCGGCGCCGGCCCCGCCGGCCTGATGGCGGCCGAAGTGCTCGCGCAAGGCGGCGCTGTCGTCACCGTCTACGACGCGATGCCGTCCGCCGGACGCAAATTCCTGATGGCGGGACGAGGGGGGCTGAACCTTACGCACAGCGAGCCGTTGCCCGCGTTCCTCGCGCGCTACCGCGAGGCGATGCCGCACCTTCAGGCCGCGATCGACGCATTTCCACCGAGCGCGCTACGCGCGTGGAGCGAAGCGCTAGGGCAGGAAACCTTCATCGGCTCCAGCGGCCGGGTTTTTCCGAAAGCGTTCAAGGCCTCGCCGTTGCTACGGGCATGGCTGCGGCGGCTGGACTCGCTGGGCGTCAAGCTGGCGCTCCGCCACCGCTGGACCGGGTGGGACGCGCGGGGCCGTCTGCAGTTTCAGACACCCGACGGCCTGCGGTCCGTCGAGGCCGGCGCCACCGTGCTGGCGCTCGGCGGCGCCAGCTGGCCGCGGCTTGGATCCGACGGCGCGTGGGCGGAAACACTGGCATCCAAGGGCGTCTCAATATCCAGGCTCAGGCCGTCCAATTCCGGCTTCACCGTCGCCTGGTCCGACATCTTTCGCGACCGCTTCGAGGGGCAACCGCTCAAAGGCGTTACGCTGACGTTCGGGGAACGCAGCGTGCGCGGCGAAGCCGTTGTCACTCGAACCGGGATCGAAGGCGGCGCGGTCTACGCGCTGTCAGCCGATCTGCGCGAGGCGATCGACAGCACCGGACGAGCAACCCTGCATGTGGCCTTGCGGCCCGATCTCGAACCGAACGACTTGATCGCAAAGCTTTCCGCGCCGAAGGGAAAACAGTCGCTGTCCAATTTCCTGCGCAAGGCCGTCAATCTTGCGCCGGTCGCTATCGGATTGTTGCAGGAAGCAGCCAAGGCTTCCGGCGTGTCGCTATCGTCGTTGCCGCCGGATGATCTCGCCCGTCAGATCAACGCGGTGCCGATCGAGCTCACCGGCACGGCCCCGATCGCGCGCGCGATCTCCACGGCCGGCGGGATCACGTTCGATGAGCTCGACGCTGATTACATGCTCCGGCGCTTGCCCGGCGTATTCGCGGCCGGCGAAATGCTGGACTGGGAAGCCCCAACCGGCGGTTATCTGCTGCAGGCGTCGTTCGCGACGGGGGCTGCGGCGGGCAGGGGTGCGTTGAAGTGGTGGAGCACTGAATGAACGCCGCCGCCCTTCGAGGCCTTCGCTGCGCTACGGCACCTCAGGGTGACGGCTATCAGAGAGCGTCATCCCCGCGCAACGGCTTTGCCGTTGTCGCTGGAGGTGCGCGCTCTTGCGCGCCTCGAAGGATGCGCGGGCACACCTACCTCAACTTCCCCCGCGCTGCCACCGGCAGCACGCCGACAATCTCGTCGCCGCGCACCATCACCACTTCGTCCATCATGTTGACGACGACGCAGACGTGGTTGGGCACGATCCGCACGACGTCGCCGACCACAGGCCTTGTGTTGCTGCGGGCGAGATCGAGGAAGCCGTGCTCTTCGGCGAAACGGGCGATCTTGGCCTCGGGGTGTTCGAGGATCAGCCCGTGGCCTTCCAGCCCGCCGCCGGTGTCAGATGTGAGCGTCTTGGAACCGGCATCGAGAATGCCGCGCTCGGGGCCGGCGCGGCTGACGACGGTAGAATAGATGTTGAGCGCGCAATCATCCCAGCTGGCGACGCCGGCCGCGACCTGCATGCGGTCGTTGTAGATGTAGGTGCCGGGCCGGTGCTCGGTGGCGCCCTTCAATTTGCCGACGTTCTTCAGGTTCGGTGTGCCGCCGGTCGAGACGATCGTGGCATCGAGCCCGTGGGCGCGAATGCCCGCCAGTGCCTCGTCGAAGAATTTCTGCGCGTCGGCCCAGCCGGTCTCGGTCGGGTACAGCATGAAGCCGGCGAACGTCAGCCCCTTGGAAGCCGCGATCTCGCGCGCCAGCGCGATGGCCTCGGCAGGTGTTTCGACGCCGGCGCGCTTGCGGCCGGTATCGCATTCGACCACTACCGAGAGCGGACGGCCTGAGTGAGCGGCGGCCTGCGGCAGGCCGGCGATCACGGTCGAATTGTCGGCCGCGACGGTCATGTTAGCCTTGCCCTGCAACGCGCCGAGCCGGGCCATCTTCTCGTCGCCGATCAGATTATAGCTGATCAGGATGTCGTCGATCCCGGCCTCCGCCATGATTTCGGCTTCGCCGAGTTTCTGGCAGGTGATGCCTTTGGCGCCGGCCGCGATCTGCATCTTCGCCAGCAGCGGGCTTTTGTGGGTCTTGATATGCGGGCGGTTGGCAACCCCTGCGGCATCGCAGGCGGCCTGGATGCGCGCGATGTTGCGCTCGACCCGGTCCATGTCGATCACGGCGGCGGGCGTGCCGTATTCGCGGGCGATTTTGGCGGCGAGGGATGTGGTCATGGAGTCGGCTCCAGTCGTTTACTACCGTCATTGCGAGCGCAGCGAAGCAATCCATCTCTCCGCGAGCTCGAGTATGGATTGCTTCGTCGCTGCGCTCCTCGCAATGACGGAGACCTCCTCAGGCCTGCTCTATCTCTTCACGCAGCACTTCAAGTTCCAGCCAGCGGTTTTCGGCTTCTTCCATATCCTTCTGGGCCTTGGCCATCGCGGCCGAGGTTGCGTCGAACTTCTTGCGATCCTTGGCATAGAGATTCGGATCGTCAAGGAAGCGCTGCAGTTTGGCGATTTCGGCCTGCAGCTTGGCAATCGTCTTCGGCAGCGTGTCCAGCGCGTGCTTCTCGTTGAAGTTGAGGCGGCGCTTGGAAGTGCCTGACGACGAAGTGCCTTTCGGCTTCTTGCCGTCCTCGACCGATGCCGCGACCACGGTCTCGCGCTTGAGGTCGGCGCGGCGTTGCGCCAGCATGTCGGTATAACCGCCGGCATATTCGATCCAGCGGCCCTGGCCCTCGGGCACGATCACGGAGGTGACCACGCGATCGAGGAAGTCTCGGTCATGGCTGATCAGCATGACAGTGCCTTCGTAATCGCCGAGCATTTCCTCAAGCACATCGAGGGTTTCGAGATCGAGGTCGTTGGTCGGTTCGTCCAGCACCAGCAGGTTGGAAGGTTTTGCCAGCGATCGTGCCAGCATCACCCGTCCGCGTTCGCCGCCGGATAGCACCTCCAGCGGTGTGCGCATCTGCTCCTGCGCGAACAGAAAGTCCTTCATGTAGCTGACGACATGCTTGGGCTTGCCGCCGACCATGACATGGTCGCCGCGACCGCCGGTCAGCGCTTCCGCCAGGGTCGATTTCGGATCGAGGCTCTCGCGATGCTGGTCCAGCGTCGCCATCTCGATGTTGGCGCCGAGCCGGATGGTGCCCGAGTCAGGCTCGCTGCCGCCGGTCAGCATCTCGATCAGCGTGGTCTTGCCGGCGCCGTTGGGGCCGACGATGCCGATGCGGTCGCCGCGCTGAACGCGAATGGAAAAATTGTCGACGATCTTGCGCTCGCCATAGGCCTTGCTGATGCCCTTGGCCTCGATCACCAGCTTGCCGGACTTGTCGGCTTCGGCGGCGGCGAGGCTGGCATTCCCGGTGGCGCCGCGATAGGTGCGGCGCTGGTCGCGCAATTCGTGGAGGTTGCCGAGCCGCTTGACGTTGCGCTTGCGGCGGCCGGAGACGCCATAGCGCAGCCAGTGTTCCTCGTTGACGATCTTGCGGTCGAGCTTGTGCTGGTCGCGCTCTTCCTCGGCCAGCACCTCGTCGCGCCAGGACTCGAAAGCAGAGAAGCCGCGGTCGATCTGTTTGATCTGGCCGCGATCGAGCCAAGCGGTCTGGCGCGAGAGATTCGACAGAAAGCGCCGGTCATGGCTGATGATCACGAGCGCGCAACGGCGGCTTTCCAACTCGCCTTCCAGCCATTCGATGGTCGGAAGGTCGAGATGGTTGGTCGGCTCGTCCAGCAACAAGATGTCCGGCGAGGGCGCCAGCACCCGCGCCAGCGCCGCGCGGCGGGCCTCACCGCCCGAGACATGCGCAGGGTCTTCCTCGCCGGTCAGCCCGAGCTGTTCGACGAGGTAGCGCGCCTGATAATGGTCGTCGCCGGGGCCGAGGCCGGCCTCGACATAGGCCAGGGTCGTCTTGTGCTCGCCGAAATCCGGCTCCTGCGGCAAATAGCGGATGGTGGCGCCGGGCTGCACGAAGCGGCTGCCGCCGTCGGGCTCGACCAGGCCGGCGGCTATCTTCAACAGCGTTGATTTGCCGGAGCCGTTGCGGCCGATCAGGCAGACCCGTTCGCCCGAGGACACCGACAACTCGACGCCCGACAATAGCGGCGTGCCGCCAAAGGTCAGGCGGATATCTTTCAACTGGATCAGCGGCGGCGCCATGTTCTCACTTCAATTCTGGTTCGGCGCGGGCTGTTCGGCGCGCTGGCGCTGGATCCGGCGAATGGTCTGGTCGAGCGTCGACAGGAAGGCCGAACGGTCGCGGGGGGAATAGGATTTCGGGCCGCCGGTGACTTCGCCGGACGAGCGCAAATCGGTCATCAGGTTGCGTACCGCGAGCGTCATGCCGATCGACTGTTCGGTGAACGGCTTGCCGTTCGGCGCGATGACTTCCGCGCCCGCTTTCACGCAGCGGCTGGCGAGCGGAATATCCGAGGTGATGACGATATCACCCTTGTGCGCGCGCTCCGCAATCCAGTCGTCGGCGGCATCCATCCCGGAACCGGCGGCGATGCGCTCGATCAGGGGATCTTGCGGCACGCGGATGAAATTGCCCGCGACTACGCTGACCGGCAGCCCATGCCGGATCGCGACGCGATAAATCTCGTCCTTCACCGGGCAGGCGTCGGCATCGACATAGATGCGGGTCGTCGTATTCGCGTCGGGCAGCATGAGGGATGGATTCGGTCCGTATTCCGTTTCGCGGGTGGTACTCCATCGCCTCCCAAATTGCGAGGGAAACAGGCGCTGGAACATGCTTGCCATGACGGTTTCTTTGCGTACGATAAGCCCAAGAAAACACAGAGAAAACACAACAAAATCAGAGGAAACCTGAGGACATGACCAGCTACCGCGTCACCGCCCACAACACCTCGAAGCAATCCGAAAACAAGATCCACGACGATACCGTGGCGCGAAAGTTCGGCTTCTCCGGCGGGCTCGTTCCCGGCGTCGACGTTTTCGCCTATATGACCCATCTGCCGGTCGAAAAATGGGGCCGTGCCTTCCTCGAACGCGGGTTGATCGAGGCGCGCTTCGTCAAGCCGGTCTATGACGGCGAGGTCGCCGAGCTCACGGGCAGCGAGAGCGGCGGCGTGCTTTCGATCGAGGTTCACAGCCGCGGCGGCCTCTGCGCCACCGGCACCGCGTCGTTGCCGGCGTCAGCGCCGGGATTCTCGCTCGCCGATTTCAGGGAGGTTGGCCCCGTCGCCGAGCGCCTTCCGGTCAATGCTGCATCGTATGAAGTCGGCAAGTGGCTCGGCACGCTGCCGCGCGACTGGGCAGGCGACGCAGCACGCGAATATCTCGCCGATATCCGCGAGACCGATCCGATCTACGCCAAGGAAGGTCTCGGCCATCCCGGTCTGTTGCAGCGGGTGATGAACAAGGTGCTGGTCGACAACGCCATCCTGGGGCCGTGGATTCACGTCGGCAGCAAGATGCAGTTGCTGTCGGCAGCCAAAGCCGGCGACGTCATCACCGCGCGCGCCAAGGTGATCGGCAATTACGACAGGAAGGGGCATCGTTTCGTCGAGCTCGACGCGCTGGTCGTCGCCAACGGCAAGACGCCGCTGGCGCATTGCCACCACACCGCGATCTATCAGCCGCGCGAAGTGGCGGCGGCGTAGTTTTACGCCGCCTTCGCCTTCGCGTCCTGGATCGCGCGCCAGACCCGTTCCGGCGTCAGCGGCATGTCGATATGGCTGATGCCGTAGTCCGACAGCGCGTCGATCACCGCGTTGACGATGCAGACCAGGCTGCCGGCGCAGCCGGCTTCGCCGCAGCCCTTGGTGCCCAGCGGATTGGTCTTGGCGGG
>JAIEPP010000512.1 GCA_019748335.1 Xanthobacteraceae bacterium | reverse complement strand
GAATCCAGATCGGCCGTGCAGCGCAGTTCGATGACCTGTCCGGTGGCGTCCTTCAGAACCTCGTCGCAGCGGATGACTTTCACGGTCTTCAGGCTGTCGAGGAGATTACCGGTGCCGAGATCGGTGAGCGGCCCGGTGCAATCGCTCGGTCCTTTCCACCAGCCCCACTCGACCCCCGCGTGGTAAGTGCCGAGCCATGCATTGGCGAGCGCCGCCAGCCCCAGCAAGGCAAACCCGGCAATCAAAAAAACGCGCGGCGCGCGGCTTGTGATGCCCAAAGCCACCAGAATCGCCAG
This sequence comes from Xanthobacteraceae bacterium, assembly GCA_019748335.1. GTDB lineage: Bacteria > Pseudomonadota > Alphaproteobacteria > Rhizobiales > Xanthobacteraceae > Bradyrhizobium. Next base: position 5,772 of record JAIEPP010000512.1, on the reverse strand, counting down.
CGGAATGGCGAGATAGTATGCGTAGCGCTGCTCAAGGCAAAGCGGGCATGGACGAATATCGAGAACGAGCTGGAAGAACCATGCACCGGCAATCGTCGCGAAAGCGATAACGGCGATCAACAATGCCGTAAGCAATAAAGGATCAACGCGCGGACCGCGATCAATGACTTTGGAGACAGCGTTCGTCGGCAAAAGCTCAACTCCGTTTCATCGCGGTCTAGCTTGGCAAATGTGAAGTGTCGAGCCAACTTGCTTCACAGCCGGTTGACCGGCGGCGCGCGCGAGCTATATTCCGCCCGCTTCGTACCCAGCCCAGACCCTGTGGCGCGATGGCCCCTGTGGCGGAATTGGTAGACGCGCTCGACTCAAAATCGAGTTCCGCAAGGAGTGCTGGTTCGATTCCGGCCAGGGGCACCAGCCTTCGCTGCTGCGCAGCTACGGCTCGGCAGGCCGGTTTACCGCGTCGTAGCTCGCAGAGCATAGGCGAGCCACACTGCTATCGCTTTTGCGATTTCCATGCTCCAATGAAATGTAACTCGACTGTCCGGGGCAAGGACAGCGCATTCGCATGACGGGGTGGAAGCGATGGACCTGAAGGGCAAGGTTGCACTGGTGACGGGCGGCAATGGCGGGCTGGGGCAGCGCATCTGTCATGCGCTGGCGAAGGAAGGCGCGCATATCGCCGTCATGTATGCGAAGAGCCGCGAGCAGGCGGAAGGCGTCGCCAGCGAACTGAAATCACATTATCAAGTCAACGCGCACGCTTTCGCCTGCGACATCACCGACGACGCGGCTGTCAAAGGCCTGATCGGCGAAGTCACAAAGGTCTTCGGCCGCCTCGATATCCTGATCAACGACGCCGCTTACAACCTCGCGATCCCGTTCGGCGATCTCGACAGTCTCTCGATGGAAGTGTGGGACAGGATCATGGCCACCAACCTGACGGGCCCGATGCGCCTGATCAAGGCGGCGGCGCCCGCGATGAAGGCGCAGGGGCAAGGCCGCATCGTCAACATCGCTTCGGTCGCAGGGCTCAGCCCAACCGGCTCTTCCATCGCCTACGCCGTGTCGAAGGCGGGGCTCATTCATCTGACGCGCTGCATGGCGGTGGCACTGGCGCCCGAGACGCTCGTCAACTGCGTCGCTCCGGGCCTGCTCGACGGCACCCGCGCGACGGCCAATCTCAAGCCCGAGCAGGTCGAGCGCTCCGCGTCGAGCTCGCTGCTGAAGAAGCCCGCCGACAAGAACGACTGCGCCGACATGGTGGTCACCATGTGCCGCACCGAGACCATGACCGGCCAGACGGTCGTCATCGACGCCGGGCGGATTTTTCATTGAGACGACGGGGCGTAACCGGGCCGCTTCGTGTTCGATTTCGGTCGGAACACCACGCAAAACGTCCGAACCGCCGACATCACGGGTCGTAGCCTAAACCCCGAACGAATGCCGCATCTGGGTGGTCAGCTGTCCGACCGCGCGAGTGTACTTGCCCGCTGCGTAATACTGGTCGGCAAAATAAAGGGCGGCGACAATCATCGCGGCGATCAAGAATTTCTTCATCGGGAGCACCTCTGGAAAAGAGGCTGGCCAACGCTCGAGACCCTTAGACCAGGGACGACTCTTGCCTTGCAACGTAGTCGAGCACGTCGCCGTGCCGCTGCCCGATCAAGCGGGAAAAAACTCTTATGGTCTGAAATAGAATAGCAACGCTGACAATGTCGAATACCATGACAACACCTCCGGAAAAAACGCAGGTATTTCGGTCTACGGCTACCGGGCTTAAAAAATAAAGGCGTATAAAATAGCTGCCGGCGCCGGTTGGCGAAAAACTAGCGCTATTTCGAAATTGGAGCCAAATGGAATTTAGGGTTCCTACGCAGGAACAAAACGTTTGTTACCTGGCTGCAACATAGCCCTCCGTAGCGCGGGTTCGCTAGGTCATCGACCACGTCGCACGATCGAACCGATTGCAAAACCGGTGTCCACGCCACCTCAATGTTCCACCCGATACAGCCGCCACTTCTTCGGCACGCCTTTGAGCTGGTGGACGCCGCGATCCGTGAAGCGGATTCCGGACTGCGGCATCAAATCCTTGACCGCGCTCGAGACCAGGACTTCGCCGGCACGCGCTTTCGCGGCGACGCGCGCGCCGATGTGAAACGCGAGACCGACCACTTCGCCACCGCTCACCTTGTATTCGCCCGCATGCAGACCGACCCTGATCTCCAGCCCCAGCGTGCGCACGGCCTCCCGGATCGCGGCCGCGCAACTGATACCGGCCGCCGGCGCCTTGAACGTCGCTAGCAATCCGTCCCCGGTCGTCACGACTTCCTTGCCGCGCAGGGTCTTCAGCTCCTTGCGGACGGCGGCGTAATAGTGACCCATCACCTGGGTCCAGCGGGCATCGCCCAGCCGCGCGGCTTTTTCGGTGGACCGGACGATATCGACAAACAGGATCGTGGCGAGCGCCTGTTCGAGCTCGGCACCGCGATTGGCAGACCGGCGCCGGGTCGCAATCGTTCCAGCCAGCGGTTCATAACGATGGCTGCGTCGCCGCGCGATCGCGGCTTTTGCATAGTCTTGGGCACGCTGAACCGTGCCGCAACGAATGGTCTTCGCCTGCGGTGGAAGCGTCCAGTAGACCTTTCGGCCATCGCCGACGCCATGGACCTCGACGGCGCCCCACTTCAGGAAAATCGTCGAGCCAACCCGGCGAACCCACCATGCCTTCGACGTGTATCCGGAAACGTTCGACTGATGGACCCCGATGCGAAGGAATTTTGGCATGTGCGTGCGACCGATCGCAAGACCTTTGGGCCTGGCACGAATGTGACCCTACATCCCAGCCTTGGCAACGGTGCTTCCGACGAAAATCGCAGCGTGGACAAAGCGAAGCACGAGCCCCTGCCCCCATGAATATGGCTGTCGCCAAATGGCGGCCCGGGGTTAAACTCGGAGCTGGCCGTGGGGGACGGCGGCCGGAGCGGTCTTGATGAATGCGTTGGGCAATGAAGCATCGGCGGAGGCGGTCACGGTCCTGCTGCTGGAGGACGATGCGCCGACCTTGTGGCGGCTGCAGGATGCGCTGACCCGCGCCGGATACCAGGTCAGGGCCGCGGGCACGCTGGCCGAGGCCCGCGCCGCCCTGGCCAAGGGCGCGCCAAAGGTGCTGCTGACCGATCTGCAATTGCCTGACGGACACGGCGTCGACCTGATCCGCGAGACGCGGCAGCGCTTTCCCGATACCGAAATCATGGTGATCTCGATTCTCGGCGACGAGGAGAGCGTGATCTCGGCGATCACCGTCGGCGCCACCGGCTATCTGCTCAAGGACGCGTTTCCGACCGACATCGCAGCCACCGTGCGCGACCTCGTCGCCGGGCACTCGCCGATCTCGGCGTCGATCGCGCGCTTCATCGTGCGCCGGACCCAGAACAATGCCGAGCCGCCGCCGGGCCCGGCCCTCAACACCGCCAAACTGACGCCGCGCGAAATCGACATCCTCTGGGGCATCGCCAAGGGCTTCAGCTATGCCGAGATCGCCAGCCATCTCGGCCTGTCGCGCCAGACCGTGCCCGGGCATATCAAGAGCATCTACCGCAAGCTCGAAGTCCATACCCGCGGCGAGGCGGTGTTCGAGGCGGTGCAGCAAGGCTTGATCCGGCTGTGACTGACGCGGCTTCGAGTTCGGTCCTGCCCGGCCGTCGCCGCCGGCACATGCCGGGGCTGGTCTGGTATATCGTGCTGCAGGCGCTGATCGCCGTGATCTGGGCCGTCATCCTGCGCCTGCCACCGCCCGAGCCCGCGCCGCAATATCTGCTGAGCGGATTCACGCTGCGTGAGGCCGGCGTCACCCGACCGGTCACGCTGCCGCATTTCAGCGCCTCCCGCTTCTCGATGGACGATCCGCCGCTTTACAGCGGTCGCTTCGACTGGACCGGCGCCGACGCGAAGCGCGCATGGTCGGTGCTGCTGCCGCGCTTCACCAACGGCGTCGAAGTCTCCGTCAACGGCGTCGTGATCCTCGACAGCCGGCGCGATCCCGCCGCCAACCGGCCCGACCGCAACACGCCGGAAATCGCCGTGATCCCGGCCTCCGTGCTGCGCGAGGGCGCCAACGACCTTGCGATCCGGCTGTTCGTGTGGGGACCGATCACGGGCTTTCTCGACCGCGTCTTTGTCGGCCCCGACGAGGCACTGCGTCCGAGCTACGACGCGCGCACGCTGCTGTTCGTCACGCTGCCGGTGGTGTTCTCGGCATGGCAGGCGATCCTGGCCGTGATCCTCGGCATCATGTGGGTGATGCGGCGGCACGAGCCGGCCTATGGCGTCCTGGCCGCGGCAATGGCGATCGGCGTCGCGCAGGCATTTCTGCAAACGCCGATGGGTGAGTCGCCGTTCTCCCGTGTGAACGTGGTCCTGATTTCGTCGGCGCCGCTGGAAAGCGCGCTGGTGCTGACCTTCGCGCTGCTGTTCTTCGGCTGGAAATGGCAGCGCTGGGCCTTTCTGATGTTCGCGCCCGGCATCCTGCTCGCGCTCGGCGGGCTGTTCGGACACCAGACGCTGTCGCGGGCGCTGTTTTTGTTTCTCGGGGTTCCGATGGTCGGGGTGTCGCTGCTGGTGCTCGCCTATGTGGCAGCGCGCGCGGCGCTGCAACGGCAGAACGTCGCCGGCCTGCTGCTCGGCTGCGCGGCCACGGCGATGCTGACGGGGTGGATCTTCGACCTGCTCTCGGTGTTTCAGCTGATGCCGAACCGCATCTTCGTCGCGCGGCTGTCCTACTCGGCGCTGCTGGTCGCGATCGGCGCCGGGCTGACCTGGCGGTTCGCCTCCGCCCTCAACCAGGTCGACGGCTTCGCCGGCCGGCTGGTGACGCGGGTCCGCGAGGCGGAGGACAAATTGAAGGCGAGCTTCGCCCGCGAGGAAGAGCGCGCGCGGGCCGCGGCGCTGGCGCGGGAACGTACACGTTTGATGCGCGACCTGCATGACGGACTTGGCGGCCAACTCGTCTCGATCGTCGCGCTGAGCGAGCGCGGCCATGCCGGCGCGTCGGTCGGCGACGCCGCGCGGGCGGCGCTGAAGGATTTGCGGCTGGTGATCGATTCCATGGACGACATCGGCGGCGACCTGATGCTGGCGCTGGGCTCCTGGCGCGAACGCGCGATGGCGCAGTTGCGTCCGCACGACATGGCGCTGCACTGGCACGCGGTCACGGCGCAGGGCCTGCCGGTGCATCCGGAATTGCGGCCCTGGCACGTGATCCAGATCGTGCGGCTGCTGGATGAAGGGCTGACCAATGCGGTCAAGCACGCCGCGACGCGGACCGTCACGGTGACGATCGAGACGTTGGCCGGCGCTGACGGCCTCGATCGCGGACGCATCACGGTTGCCGACGACGGCAGGGGCTTTGACGTCGCGGCCGGAGCGGCGAAGGCGGCGCGCGGCCTGCGCAACATGCGCGACCGCGCCGCGCGCTGCGGCGCGGAGCTCGAACTGGATTCCGACGCGGCGGGCACGCGGGTGCGGCTGACCTTGCCGCACCGCTTTCCCGACAGCGACGCCGCTGCAATTTGATTTGGAGAATTAACGCCGGCCGACACGATTGACCGGGCCGCCGCGATTCATCGGCGTACCGGCGCGCACGCCAACGCCGGGAGCGCCGACACCAACGCCAGCGACGGGCGCAACCACCACCGGCGCGGGCGTCACGACCACGGCAGCCGCCGTCGGCCGCACCACGCAGCCCTGCGGCACGCCCGCCGTCTTGCAATA
>JAIEPP010000524.1 GCA_019748335.1 Xanthobacteraceae bacterium | reverse complement strand
GCACCTGGGCGGTCGCGATCGCCGTCATTGCCGGCGTGATCGCCGTTGCCGTCGTCTGGACGTGGCTTGGCCGTTGATCAGCTATCCCTGAGCCTATTCGGCGTAATGCGTCAGGCGTTTGCCGGGTAGCAGGTCGTACGCCGATTTCCAGCCCGGCAATTGCGCGATGCGGCCGAGCCAGGCGCTGATGGCGGGATGGCTCACCGCCAGATCGTAGCCGGTCTCGTCGGCGGGATAGTGCAGATAGGCCATCATGGAAATATCCGCGATCGTCGGCCGCTTGCTGATCGCGAACGAATTCTTCTGCAGATGCCCTTCGAGGATCGACAGGAAGTCATCGAGCCTTCGACGAAAATGTTTCAGCACGTGCTGGTCCGGCGTTGGGGTGAACGCACGCATATAGCGATAGGTCGCCATATAACCGGTCAGCTTGTGATTGTCCCAGAACAGCCAGCGCAGCAGCTCGAACTGTTCCTGCTCGGTCTCGCCGCCGAACCGGCCATATTGCTTGGCGAGCTGCAGCAGGATCGGCGCGGTCTGGGTGCGGCGCTCGCCGTCGACCTCCAGCATCGGAATCTCGCCCATTTCGTTGACGTCGCGCCGCCATTCCGGCGTCCGCGTGACGCCGCCGCCGAAGTCGGTCCATACCGGCTCGAAGCGCTCGCCGCACAGGGTCAGCATCAAGGCGAGCTTGTAGCTGTTCCCCGACTCCGGGAAATAATGCAGGCGATAGGTGGGCATCGCATACTCCTTGCCAGCTTCAAAAATAGTACATATGATCCGTAAAACAGAACATATGTTCTTTTATGGTCGCTGACACTTCCTGTCAACCTGACCGGCAAGGCTGAACCATGACGAGCGATCGCGAGCGCCCCTTGATGGAGGCGACGCTTCGTATTATCGGCAGAAAAGGACTGGACGGCGTGACTCATCGCGCCGTCGCAGCCGGAGCCGGCATGTCAGTGGGTGCCGTGACCCACCACTTTTCCACGCGCGACATTCTGGTGGACGCAGCACTGCGTTTCGCCCTGACGCGGGAGGGCGGCCGCCTCAGCGCGCTGGCGCTCAGCCTGCAGAGCAAGGCATTCGACACTGATGCCTGGATCGAATCGCTGGTCGGCTGGTACGCGCAGGAACTGAGGAGCCGCGCCGAAATCCATGTTGCCTGCTATGAGGCGTTCCTGGCTGCTTCCCGCAGCGAACGATACCGACCGGTCGTGGCGGCCTGGTTCGATACTTGGCGGCAAAGCGCCGAACTCGCCTTGAAGGCAGCGGGCTCTTCCGACTCGCGCCGCCATGCCGAGCTGTTCGTCTCAGCGCTGATCGGGATCCTGTTGCAGCAATTGGCCGCGCCGCGCCGCAGCTTTCGGCAGGAAGCCAAAGCCGCGTTGTCCGCATTGGTCAACGGCCTGCTTGGCAAGACGCCGCGCTGAACTCGTTCAGGCGACCGCGCCTGCGGCCCTTAATTTCTTGATCGCCGCCTCGTCATAGCCGGCATTGCGCAAGATCTCGTCGCTGTGCTCGCCGAGGCCGGGCGGTTTGCGCGGTTGGACCTTCTTGGCTCCGCCGACCCAGATCGGGCTTGAGATGGTCATCATAGTGTCGTTCTCGAACGGCACCAGCACCTCGTTCTCGATCATCTGCTTGTCGTGTGGAATGTCGTCGAGGATGCCGACCACGCCGAACACCAGCCCGTTGCCGTCGAGAATTTTTCGCCATTCGGCGAGGTCCCTGGTCGCAAAGGTCTCGTCAAAAATCTTGATCAGCTCCAGCGATCGGGCATGGCGCTCCTTCTTGGTCTCGAAGCGGGGATCGGTGACGAGGTCCTCGCGGCCGAGAATGCGCGCCAGCGTCGGCCACTGCTTGTCCTCGTTGAGCAGCGACAGGATCAGCCAGCGGCCGTCCTTGCACTGGTAGTGGTTGGTGACGGCGTTGAGCGCGCGCTCGCGCGGGCGCCGTTCGCCGAACTTGGCGCCGACCAGCTTGGCCTGCGCCAGCACCGAAGCCGCCCAGACGCCGTTGGCCATCAGGTTCGAGGAGACATGCGAACCCTTGCCGGTGCGTTCGCGCTTGTAGAGCGCGGTCACGATCGCGCCGTAGAACGCCATCGCGCAGGGATGATCGCCCATGCCGGCGATCGATCGCGCCGGCGTGGTGTGTTCGTCCGCGCGCACCAGATCCATCAGGCCCGAGCGGGCCCAGTAGGCGTTGCTGTCGAAGCCGGGCTTGTTGGCTTCCTCGCCCTTTTCGCCATAGCCCGTGAAGGACGCATAGATCAGCCGCTCGTTCTGCGGTGCCAGATGGGCATGGGTGATCCCGAGCTTTTCGCGCACCTGCGGCGGGTAATTGGTGATGAAGACGTCGGCCTCGGCGGCGAGACGGTGCAGCACCGCCTGGCCCTCGGGTTTTGACAGATCGAGCGCGAGGCTGCGCTTGTTGCGGGCTTCCAGCAGCCACGCGAAATTATGTTCGCTGTGGGGATAGCCCGGCAGATTCGGCAGGTTGCGATAGGGATCGCCGGCGCCGGGCGGTTCGATCTTGATGACGTCGGCGCCGAAGTCCGACAGCACCGTGGCGGCCGCGGGGGCCGCGATGAAGCTGGCGCAGTCCAGCACCTTGAGGCCTTCAAAAATACCTTTTTCCATGGTGCCGCCGCTCCCGTGACGTTTGTTGGTTTTGTTGGATTATCGCGCTGAGCGATCCGGTTCAAACGCCATTTGACCCATCTTGGGCGGGGGATGCAACTACTCCCCGCCCGCCAGCAGCGCCGCATTCCCGCCTGCCGCTGTGGTATTGATCGTCACCGTCTGTTCGGTGGCAAAGCGCGGCAGATAATGCGGTCCGCCGGCCTTGGGACCGGTGCCTGATAGGCCATGGCCACCGAACGGCTGCACGCCGACCACCGCGCCGATGATGTTGCGGTTGACGTAGATATTGCCGACCTGAAGGGCCTCGATCACGTCCTCGACCGTATCGTCGATCCGGGAATGGATGCCGAGCGTCAGTCCGTAGCCGGAGCGTTCGATCGACTGCAGTACCTGGCCGATCCGGTCGGCGCGGTAGCGTACCACATGCAGCACCGGGCCGAACACTTCCTCGGTGAGTACGCCGGCATCGGATAATTCGAAGATGTGCGGGGCGACATAATTGCCGTCGGGCGCGGTGCCCGCGAAATGCACCCGCGCTTGCCGCTTCATGCGCGAGATATGCGCATCCAGCCGCGCCTTGGCCTCGGCGTCGATCACAGGGCCGACATGCGTCGCGGGATCGGCGGGATCACCGATGACGAGTTCGCGCGCCGCGCCCGCGATCATCTCGATCATGCGGTCGGCCACGTCATCCTGAACGAACAGCAGCCGCAGCGCCGAACAGCGCTGGCCGGCCGAGCGAAACGCCGACGTCACGACGTCGTCGGCGACCTGTTCGGGCAGCGCGGTGGCATCGACGATCATGGCGTTGATACCGCCGGTCTCGGCGATCAGCGGCACGATCGCTCCGTCGCTGGCGGCCAGCGTGCGGTTGATCGAACGCGCGACCTCGGTCGAGCCGGTGAAGACGACGCCGGCGATGTCGGGATGCGCTACCAGCGCGGCGCCGATCCGGCCGTCGCCTTGCACGAGAAGCAACGCGGACGTCGGCACGCCGGCTTCGTGCAACAGCCGCACGGCTTCCGCTGCGATCAATGGTGTTTGTTCCGCGGGCTTGGCGACAACAGCATTTCCGGCCATCAGCGCTGCCGTGACTTGCCCCAGAAAGATCGCCAGCGGGAAATTCCACGGCGATATCGCGACGAACACGCCACGGCCGCGCAGGCGGAGTACATTGCTCTCGCCGGTCGGCCCCGGCATCACCTTGCTTGCTCCGAACTGAACCAGGCCCTCCGCGGCATAGTAGCGGCAGAAATCCACGGCCTCGCGGACTTCCGACAGTGAATCGTCCAGCGTCTTGCCGCCTTCGCGTTGCAGTAGCGCGATGAAATGCGCCGCGCGCTGTTCCAGCAGGTCGGCGGCCTTTTCCAGCGCAGCAACGCGGATGTCGGCCGGAGTCCGACTCCAGTTTTTGAATCCATCGCGTGCGGCGGATATCGCGGTGTTCGCTTCCGCCGGTATTGCATCGGCAATGCTTGCCGCTGCTGGCAACGGTTCTGCGGCGACGGCCGCGACGAGTTGGTCGAGTGCCGCACGCTCGCCGAATTCCAGCCCGCGCGAATTCATTCGCTGAGGCCGGTAGAGATCGCGCGGCAGCGGGATGTTGGGGTGCGCCGCGTTGTCGGCGCTACCGATAATCTCGGCCGGACGTCGCAGCAACGTCGTCACCGGAACGGCGTCATCGGCGGCAAGCGCGACAAAGGACGAGTTGGCGCCGTTCTCAAGCAATCGGCGCACCAGATAAGCGAGCAGATCGCGGTGGCTGCCGACCGGCGCGTAAGTGCGACAGGCGATCTCCGGGCGGTCTTCGCCGAGCTTCGCATAGAGCGCGTCGCCCATGCCGTGCAGGCGCTGGAATTCGAATCCAGTCTCGCTATCCGTCAGTTCGAGAATGGTCGCGACTGTCAGCGCATTGTGGGTGGCGAATTGCGGAAAGATGCGCGGCCGCAGCGCCAGCAATTGCCGGGCGCAGGCAACGTAGTTCAGATCCGTCATCGCCTTGCGCGTAAACACGGGATAGCCGTCGAGGCCGCGTTCCTGCGCGCGCTTGATCTCGGTGTCCCAGTAGGCGCCCTTGACCAGGCGCACCATCATCCGGCGGTTCAGGCGCTGCGCGAGTTGATCGACGTAATCAATCACGGCGGATGCGCGCTTCTGGTAGGCCTGGATCGCCAGGCCAAATCCATCCCAGCCCGCCAGCGATGGATCGCCGAACGCGGCAGCGATCACGTCGAGCGATAGTTCGAGCCGATCCGCTTCCTCGGCATCGACCGTAAAATTCAGGTCATGGACCCGCGCTTGCCGCGCCAGATCGATCAGGCGCGGAACCAGTCCGGTCATCACCCGCCGACGGCTGACGGCCTCGAAGCGCGGATGCAGCGCGGAGAGCTTGACAGAGATACCGGGCCGGTCGGGCAGGGGGCGTCCATCGGCGGCACGGCCGATGGCTTCGATGGCGCTGGCGTAGGAATCGAAATAGCGCGCGGCGTCCTCGGCCGTGCGCGCGCCTTCACCGAGCATGTCGAAGGAAAAGCGCCGGTGCTGCGACGCGTGCGGCTGCGCGCGCGCCAACGCCGCTTCGATCGTTTCGCCGAGCACGAAATGGTTGCCCATCAGCCGCATCGCCTGGCGCGTCGCGGCCCGCACCGCCGGCGCGCCGAGCCGCTTGGTCAGCCGTCCGATGGTGCCCTGCGGAGTTTCGCCGGGCTGGATCACGCGCGTCGACAGGCCAAGCGCCCACGCCGAGGCATTGACGAGAAAGGCGGAGGATCTGGTTTCGTGATGCAGGAAATCGCCCTGGCCGAGCTTGTCCTCGATGAACTGGTCGGCGGTGCGGGCATCCGGAACCCGCAACAGCGCTTCGGCCAGCACCATCAGCGCCAGCCCTTCCTTAGTCGACAGCGCGAACTCGCGCAGCATGTCCTCGACGCCGCCGAGCGGATCGTCATTGCTCCTGATCGCCTCGATCAGCCGGGTGGCGGTGCCGTCGATGCGCCGCTCCTGCGCCGCCTCCAGCCGCGCGGACCGCAGCAGCCGGGCAGCGATGGCGCGGTCATCGGGCGCGTAGGGGGCGCTGAAGGGCGGAACAGGCGACGGATCGTTCGGCATTTGATTTCCCGGCGGCCAATCTACCGCCGGCGAACCGCAGTTCGATAGAAAAATTCGTGATTTTCCTTGGAAAACAAGGTGGTGCAGGCCGCGCCGAAGTGCTGGATACCACAAACCGCAATGTGATCCACAGGCTCGGTGCGAGTGTATTGGCAGCGTCAGGTTGCCGCGCTAATCCTCCGCCACGCCGTCGCTTGGGAATAGCAGGGAACATGAGAGACGTCGGTCCGCGAAAATCGCGAAATCATTTGCGTGCCATGCTTGCTGTGCTCCCAGCGCTGCTGCCGGGCGCGCC
>JAIEPP010000579.1 GCA_019748335.1 Xanthobacteraceae bacterium | reverse complement strand
CTCCACCAGCTGGCTTTGCCCTCGCTCAGGAAGGCTTGCGAGGCTTTCGGCATCCAGTGGAAGAACGCCAGCCAGCTTTCGGTGCCGAAGGCCAGCCAGGAAACCAGGGCCATCACGACCGCGGTTGCGGCGGCGCTGACGAACACCCGCCAATGCGACGCCGCGATCAGCACGACCGGAAACAGCAATCCATATTGCGGCTTGTAGGTCAGCAATCCCAGGCAAACACCCGCGAGGATCGGCCGTACCGGGATCAGATACAGCGTTCCGGCGATCAACCCCGCCGTGAGAAATCCATTCTGCCCGACATACGCATTGATCAACACGGTCGGAATGGCGAGCCCGACCAGATAGCCGAAGTCGCGGCCCACGATCGCGCGGATCGCCGCGACGTAAGGCACGAGGCTGACCAGAACCCAGCCGATATATCCCACCGAATAAGGAAGCCACGCCAGCACCGCCGCGACGAACAGAAACGGCGGTGGATAGTGCCAGGCAAAATAGCTCCCGAAATATTGACCGAGTTGCGCGACCTCGAGCGGCTTCTGGATGTCCCAGTCATAGGCGTGTGCCGGATGGCCTTCGAGCACGAGCCGGCCCGCCGCCCAGACGTTGATGTAATCGGTGGGGATACCGAGCCCGTTCGAATCGTAGATCCAGCAGTGCAACAGGTACGCAATCGGGCAAAACGACAGGTTGGCGAAAAACAGCGCAAAGCACACCATCCGCAGCCAGTCAGGTATCGCCGGCGATACCGGTATCGCAGGCGGTACCGGTGCGGTGATCGGGGGCGTGACGGAGGCGGTCATGCGCGGTCCTTGCTCGGCCGCGCCTGGTCCGAAGGCGCGCGCCCCTACAGCAATAGGCCGGACAGAATTGAGGAAATCTTAAGGGTTGGGCACGAAGGCGCGGGATTTTTGGGCCGGCGCCTTCTGGTCTTCGATGGCCCGGAATCAATTCCCGGTTTGCAGTTCGCCAAAGCGATCCCAGGTCTTGCCGTTGAAGCGCATGAACTGCATCTGGTCGACCGGGACGTGGTCGGTCGGCGAAGTGTTGACCTTGATGCCCGGCAGCAGCATCGGCAGTTCCAGGTCCTTGATCGCGTAGGCCTGCCTCAGGATGTTCTCGGTCGACAGGTCGTCGCCGCAGGCCTTCAGTACCGCTTCCATCGCCATCGCGCCGTTGTAGGCGTTGACGTAGTTGGTGTCGTGCTGGTCGGCGTCGGGCACGTATTTGGTCATGAACGCGCGCCAGCCCTTGACGCCGGCATCGTCCTTCCAGGCGGGATCGTCGGGGTCCTTGACGTAGGCGGTGGAGAGAATGCCGGTGCCGGCCTCGACCCCCGCCGGCTCCATCACCGTGGAAATCCATACCGCCACGTTGGACAGGAACGTCATCGGCCGCCAGCCGATCTCGAACGCCTTGCGGATCGACTGCGCGGCGAATTTCGGCGTTGCCGCGATGACGAACACGTCGGCGCCGGAGGCTTTCAGCTTCACGATCTGGGAATCGATGGTCGGATCGGAGATTTCGTAGGTCGCAGCGGTGACGACGGAATCGTATTTGTCGCCGAGCACATCCTTCAGACCCAAAAGATAGTCGCGGCCGAAATCGTCGTTCTGCGAAATGACGGCGAATTTGGCGTTCGGATTTTTCGCTAACGCGTAGCGCGCATAGAGCCGCGTCTCGTAGCGGAACGGCCCCTGCACGCCGAGCGTCGCCTGCGGATACTGGGTGATGTCGGCGAATTTCGAGGCGCCGGAGCCGACGAACAGTTGCGGGATATTCTTGGACTGAAGATATTTCGCGATCGCGGTGTTGTGGGCGGTGCCGATCGAGGAGAAGATCAGCGCCACCTCGTCGCTCTCCACCAGCCGCCGCGTCTGCTCCACCGTCTTCGGCGGCGCGTAGCTGTCGTCGAGCGAGATCAGGTTGACCTTGCGGCCGTTGATGCCGCCGCGCTCGTTGACCATCCTGAAGTAGCCGACCTCGCCCTTGCCGAGCGCGCCGAACGCCGACACCGGCCCGCTATAGGGCATGGTCTGGCCGATCTTGATTTCGGTAGCCGTGACACCGCGCATTTCGGCCGAGATTGCGACCGCAGGCAGCATCAGACAAGCAATCGCGCCGAGCGCGCCAAATCCCGTGACCCCAAAACCCGCGGTCCAGCGCATGGCCTGCCTCCCGTGTTGCTGCCCAGCGCTCTGATGGCGCGGTTCGGCTTTGGCAAACATGCCATGGCGCCGCAGCGGACGCCATCACCTCGCCAATCACCGAACACAAAAAAACGCGGCGTTTCCGCCGCGTTTCCTTGTTTCAATACCTGCTCGCTTCACGCCTGCGGCTGCGGCTCCAGGCCGGCATCCGGATCGGGACGCGGGCGCGACTTGCCGGCCGGCGGCACGGCGGAGGCCCGCGGCGTCGACGGCTCCAGCACCGACTCGCGGTTGGGCTTCTTGCCGTTGAGCAGGTCCTCGATCTCGTCGCCGCTCAGCGTCTCGAACTCGAGCAGGCCCTTGGCCAGGGTTTCGAGGTCGGCACGCTTCTCGGTCAGGATTCGGGTGGCTTCATTGTAGCCGTCTTCGACAAAGCGCCGGATCTCGGTGTCGATCTTCTGAACCGTGGCTTCGGACGCGTTCTGGGTCCGGGAGACCGACATGCCCAAAAACACCTCGTCCTGGTTTTCGCCGTAGGACACGGTGCCGAGCGCTTCCGACAGGCCCCAGCGCGTCACCATCATGCGCGCCAGACGCGTCGCCTGCTCGATGTCGGACGAGGCGCCCGATGTCACCTTCTCCTTGCCGAACACCAGTTCTTCCGCAACCCGGCCGCCCATCATGATCGCGAGCCGCGACGTCATCTGCTCGAGCGACATCGACAGCTTGTCGCGCTCGGGCAGCTGCATCACCATGCCGAGCGCACGGCCGCGCGGGATGATGGTGGCCTTGTGGATCGGATCGGTCGCGACGACGTTGAGGCCGACGATGGCGTGACCGCCCTCGTGATAGGCCGTCAGCATCTTCTCTTCCTCGGTCATGACGAGCGACTTGCGCTCGGCGCCCATCATCACCTTGTCCTTGGCCTCTTCGAACTCGGCCTGCGTCACCATGCGCTTGTTGCGCCGTGCCGCGGTCAGCGCCGCTTCGTTGACGAGGTTCATCAGGTCAGCGCCGGAGAAGCCCGGCGTGCCGCGTGCGATGGTCTTGAGATTGATATCGGGCGCCAGCGGCACCTTGCGGACGTGAACTTTCAGGATCTGCTCGCGGCCGACGACGTCCGGATTGGGCACCACCACCTGGCGGTCGAAACGGCCCGGACGCAGCAGCGCGGGATCCAGCACGTCGGGCCGGTTGGTCGCGGCGATCAGGATCACGCCTTCATTGGCTTCGAAACCGTCCATCTCGACCAGCAACTGGTTGAGCGTCTGTTCGCGCTCGTCATTGCCGCCGCCGAGACCGGCGCCGCGATGACGGCCGACCGCGTCGATTTCGTCGATAAAGATGATGCAGGGCGCGTTCTTCTTGGCCTGCTCGAACATGTCGCGCACGCGCGAGGCGCCGACGCCGACGAACATTTCGACGAAGTCCGAACCCGAAATCGTGAAGAACGGCACATTGGCTTCGCCCGCGACCGCGCGCGCGATCAGGGTTTTACCGGTGCCGGGAGGACCGACCAGAAGCACGCCGCGCGGAATCCGTCCGCCGAGGCGCTGGAATTTTCCGGGATCGCGCAGGAATTCGACGATCTCCTGCAGGTCCTGCTTGGCCTCGTCAACGCCGGCGACGTCTTCAAAGGTGACGCGGCCATGCGCTTCCGTCAGCATTTTGGCGCGCGACTTGCCAAAGCCCATCGCCTTGCCGGCGCCGCCCTGCATCTGTCTCGACAGGAAGATCCAGACGCCGATCAGCGCGATGAAGGGCAACCACGAAACCAGCAGCGACACGAACCACGGCACGTTGTCGCCGGGCGGCTTCGCGGTGATCGAGACCTTGCCGGTGTAGAGGCGCGAGACCAGCGTCGGGTCGTTCGGCGCATAGGTTTGGAACGAGGAGCCATTGGTGAAGGTGCCGTGGATTTCCGGCCCCTGAATCACGACGTCGCGAACATGGTTCTGGTCGACTTCGCTCAACAGCTGCGAGAACGAGATGTCCTGCGAGGACGCGCGCTGACCAGGATTCTGGAAGAGCGTAAACAATGCCAACAGCAGCAAGACAATGATAACCCAGAGGGCGAAATTGCGCAGATTGGCGTTCATCGATCTTCCTTCGTGGTCGCGCGGATCGCGGCCTTATGTCCTTGGTAGCAACCCTGGAGGGAGCGCTTGGGTACTCAGGCGAGAATCCCTTGGTCCACTGCAGACAATCTAGGTGCAGCACGGGTCGATGCCAAGGGAACCGCGCAGGACTATTTAGCGCATCCTAGCAGGATTCCCGGTCAAATAATGACGCTGAAACCGGTGTTTTTCGGGGGTGGTTAAGACTCCCCGCCGGTTTTGGACGGATATCGCGGTATCGGGGCGCTTTCACACCCTTCCGCCGCGGCGCGGCGGGGCCGGATCGACATGAATCCGCTCTCCGGTCAGGCGGATCACCGCTCCGGCAAGGGTCTGCTTCAACTGGAACGGGCCCCCCGTATTAGCCCGGTCCAAATGAGCCCGGTCCAGGGCCGTCAGCAGGGCCTCCAGCTTGCCGAGTTCCGCGGATCCCTCGTGACCGACACGGTCGATCGCGCGCTTCAGCAGCCGGAGCCGGATTTCCTCGGGCAGACCGGCAAACGCCGAGACATCGAATCCAAAGCGCGAGGCGTCGTTGCGATCTCTCAGCGCGAGATAACGCTCGGCGCCATCGACCAGCACTTCCAGCGCGGCATTCGCCCGCGCCAGCCGGTAAGCCAGCCGGGCCAGATTCCGGCTGTCGCCGCCCTCCTCCGCCAAAGCCGGCATCAACGCCCGCAACCGGGGGCGGGTGTAAGCGGCATCACGATTGGTCGGGTCGTCGGCGAAGGCGACTTTCGCCTTGTTCAGCGTCGCGACCAACTGCGATTTCGGGACGTCCAGCAACGGTCGCGCCAGCCACACGCCTTCGCGCTCGCTCTCGCGCGCCATTGCCGCCAGACCGGCGATGCCGCTGCCGCGCAGCATTCGCATCAACAACGTCTCGGCCTGGTCGTCGCGGGTATGCGCGGTGAGGATATGCGTGGCGCCGCTCGCTTTTGCTGCCTGCGCCAACAGCCGATACCGCGCCGCGCGTGCCGCGGCGGGCAATCCCGCTTTCGGCTTGGCGCCCGTCCACCGCAGCGTGCGGTGGGGCAGATCGAGTTCTCTGGCCAGTCGTTTGACGTCACGCGCTTCGCGCGCGGCTTCCGGACGCAGGCCGTGATCGACGGTCACCGCGAGCAATTTCGGCCCCCGCGTCAACGCGCGGCGCCAGCGCGCCGCAAGCCACATCAGGGCCATGGAATCGGGACCGCCGGACACCGCCAGCACGATTCCAGGCGCGGCCTTCCAATCCGCGAAAATACCCTTCGCCTGCTTGACCGAGATCGGGGAATGGTCGTCGTCGGGCATGGCTTCACGGGGTTGTGCGAGGCCGGTGGCGGCCTCGACCAGCTACCGCTTTAACACTTAACCCGCTTCTGTTCACGGTCAACGGCGGCTTTGACGCCGGTCGAGGCGCGCGGGTATTTCCGCGTCACTTCGCCGAGGGCGGCGCAGGCGGCTTCCTTCTCCTTCAGCGCCGCCAGCGACTGGCCGAGCCGCAGCAACGCGTCCGGCGCCTTGGCCGACTTGTCGAACTTGGTGGTGACGCCGAGAAAGGCCTCGGCGGCGTCGCGGTATTGCTGGCGCTGGAAGTAGCTCTCGCCGAGCCAGTATTGCGAATCCGCGATCAGAGGGTTGCTCGGATATTTCTGCGCAAAATTCTTCATGGTCTCTTCGGCCAGCGCGTAGTCCTTGCGCTGCATGTAGCCGATGCCGAGATCGAACTCGTCCTTGGGCGTGGCCGAAGGCGGCAGCGTGGTCAGCGCGGCGCTGGCGGGGCCGCGCGGCGG
>JAIEPP010000492.1 GCA_019748335.1 Xanthobacteraceae bacterium | reverse complement strand
TTCCGCCGGCTGATCCAGATCGTGTTCGGCCTGTCGATCGCGTTCGCGGCGAGCTCCTTCTTCCTGTCGTTCTTCTCCTTCGGCGGCGGGGTCGTGGTGTGATGGAAGATATCGATTCTCTTCCAGGCTTCTCCGTTCCCGTGCATCGCGCGTTGACCGAACCAATCCTGCTCGGCGGGGCTCCGCGGGCAATCGCGATTCTCAACGGTACCCTGGCCGCCGCGCTCGGGCTCGGTTTGCGGCTTTGGTTTGCCGGTCTTCTGCTTGGAATTCTCGGCCAGGCCGCGGCCGTTTGGGCGGCCAAGCGCGACCCGCAATTCGTCGAGGTCGTGCGCCGGCATCTTCGCATCCAAAGCTATCTCGGAGTTTGAAGCGATGATGAATCTCAGGGAATACCGCCGCTCGAATACGCAGCTTGGGGATTTCTTGCCATGGGCGGCGCTGGTCGACGAAGGCATCGTCCTCAACAAGGATGGCTCGTTTCAGCGTACGGCAAGGTTTCGGGGGCCGGATCTGGATTCCGCGGTGCCGGCCGAACTCGTTGGTGTGGCCGGGAGATTGAACAACGCGCTGCGGCGGCTCGGTTCCGGTTGGGCCGTCTTTGTCGAGGCCCAGCGGGATCCGGCCAACCAATATCCGGAGGGACATTTTCCGGATGTGGCCTCAGCCCTGGTCGATGTCGAGCGTCGCGCGCAGTTCGAACAGGAGGGCGCGCATTACGAGTCCAGTTATTTCCTGACCTTTCTCTATTTGCCGCCGCCGGAAGAAGTGGGGCGAGCCGAGCGGCTTCTCTACGAAGGACGCGATCGCAGCGGGGATGCCGATGCCCATGAAATCCAGCGCGTATTCGTCGACCGCACCGACCGCGTGCTGGGATTGCTTGAAGGCGTTATGCCCGAGCTCAGATGGCTCGATGACGAGGAAACGCTAACCTATCTGCATTCGACCGTCTCGACCAGGCGTCAGCGCGTCCGTGTTCCCGAGATTCCCATGTACCTCGACGCGGTGTTGGCGGATCAGCCCCTGGTCGGCGGCCTCGAGCCGATGCTCGGTAATTCCCATCTGCGGGTGCTGACCGTGGTCGGTTTCCCGACAGCCACGACGCCGGGGATCCTGGACGAACTCAACCGGCTTGCCTTTTCCTATCGCTGGTCGACCCGCGCGATCATGCTGGACAAGACGGACGCGACGAGGTTGCTGACAAAAATCCGACGGCAGTGGTTCGCCAAGCGTAAATCGGTGGCAGCGATCCTGAAGGAGGTGATGACCAACGAAGCGTCATCGCTGCTCGACACCGACGCCCACAACAAAGCTATCGATGCCGACGCTGCGTTGCAGGAACTCGGATCCGACGCGATCGGGCAGGCGTTTGTTACGGCCACCGTGACCGTATGGGATGAAAATCCCAAAATTGCCGATGAGAAGCTGCAACTGGTCGAAAAGGTTATCCAGGGGCGCGACTTCACCTGCATGGTGGAAAGCGTTAATGCGGTGGAGGCCTGGCTGGGATCGCTGCCCGGCCATGTCTACGCCAATGTCCGGCAACCACCGGTCTCGACCCTCAATATCGCCCATTTGATCCCGCTGTCGGCGGTCTGGGCAGGCCCCGCGCGGGACGAACATCTGGGCGCGCCGGTATTATTCTTTGCGCGAACGGAAGGAGCGACCCCGTTTCGGTTTTCGCTGCATGTCGGAGACGTCGGCCATACCCTGGTGGTGGGGCCGACCGGCGCCGGCAAGTCCGTGCTTTTGGCGCTGATGGCGCTGCAGTTCCGCCGTTATCCGGGTGCGCAGATCTTTGCCTTCGATTTTGGTGGTTCTATCCGCGCGGCCGCGCTTGCCATGGGCGGCGACTGGCATGATCTCGGTGGCGCCTTGTCGGATGATGCGGCTGAGCCGGTTGCGCTGCAGCCCCTTGCAGGAATCGACGATGCCGCGGATCGCGCCTGGGCGGCGGAATGGATCGCCAATATCCTTGCCCGCGAAACCATCGTTATTACGCCAGAAGCAAAAGATCACCTCTGGTCGGCTTTGACCTCGCTTGCATCGGCCCCCCCAGGTGAGCGGACCCTGACCGGTCTGTCGGTGCTGTTGCAATCGCAGACGCTGAAGCGCGCGCTGCAACCCTATTGTCTGGGCGGACCCTATGGACGCTTGCTGGATGCCGAGGCCGAGCGGCTAGGAGAGGCCGAAGTCCAGGTCTTCGAGACCGAGGGTCTGATCGGCACCTCCGCGGCGCCTGCGGTGTTGGCCTATCTCTTTCATCGCATCGAGCGGCGGCTCGACGGCCGTCCGACACTGCTGATCGTCGACGAAGGCTGGCTCGCCCTCGACGACGAAGGCTTTGCCGGACAATTGCGGGAATGGCTGAAGACGCTGCGCAAGAAGAACGCGTCGGTCATTTTCGCCACCCAGTCGCTTTCGGATATTGACGGTTCCGCGATCGCACCCGCTATCATCGAGAGCTGTCCGACCCGGTTGTTCCTGCCCAACGAGCGGGCGATCGAACCGCAGATCATGGCGATCTATCGACGCTTCGGCCTCAACGACCGCCAGATCGAGATCCTCGCCCGCGCCCCCCCGAAGCGGGACTACTATTGCCAATCACGCCGTGGCAACCGGCTGTTCGAACTCGGCCTCGGCGATATCGCGCTCGCCTTTACGGCGGCGTCCTCGAAATCGGACCAATCGGCGATTGCCGAAGTTCTCGCTGAGCACGGTCGCGAGGGGTTTGTCGCTGCCTGGCTGAGACATCGCGGCCTCGCCTGGGCTGCCGACATCATTCCCGATCTTCCCGCCAAGGGAGCGAAGTCATGAACGCTATTCTCCGCTTCGCGGCCGCAAGTACAGTCGCCATCTTGATTGGCTTCCCGGCGCCATGTCAGGCACAGCTCGTTGTGTTCGATCCCAACAACTATGCACAGAACGTGCTGACCGCCGCTCGCGCGCTGCAGCAGATCAATAACCAGATCACATCACTGCAGAACCAGGCGCAGATGTTGATCAATCAGGCCCGGAATCTCGCGAGCCTGCCATATTCGTCACTGCAACAACTTCAGCAGTCGATTCAGCGCACCCAGCAGCTTCTCAATCAGGCGCAGCGTATCGCTTACGACGTGCAGCAGATCGATCGTGCTTTCTCGACCACTTACGCAGCCGTCTCGGGCGGGACATCCAGCGAGACGCTGATATCAAATGCACAAGCGCGCTGGCAGATTTCGGTTGCGGCATTTCAGGATGCCTTGAGGGTGCAGGCCGGCGTGGTTGGCAATATCGATACTAACCGCACCCAGATGTCGGCGCTGGTGATGTCCAGTCAGTCGGCAGCCGGGGCACTGCAGGCAACCCAAGCCGGTAATCAGTTGATCGCGTTGCAAGCGCAGCAGCTCGCGGACCTCACGGCTACCGTCGCGGCGCAAGGCCGGGCGCAGAGTCTGGAAGCGGCACAACGTGCCGCGGCACAGGATCAGGGCAGGGAGCAGCTCCGCCGGTTCCTGACGCCGGGCGCCGGTTATCAATCCACCACCGTTCAGATGTTTCACTGATGGACCGGTATCTCACCCCTCGCCGGTTAGCACGGATCGCCGCGCTCGGCTCCATCGTCTTGATCGCGGCGTGGGCTGGCATCAATAGCCGTCGCGGCGAAGACCCTGGCACGGCCGCTCCGGTAAGGCTTGAGGAGGTGGACGCGCTTGTATCCGAGCTTGCGCGCTGTCGGACCGTCACACTGGACGATACTGCGTCGCTCGAAAACTGCCGTCGGGTTTGGACAGAGAGTCATCGGCAATTCTTCGGGCCAACCAGAACGACGTCCGCACCTGTGGAATCGGGTCCGAATGCCAACGGCTCGGGTAAGAATCAGGACCGGGTCTCGCCCGGTCAGGCCGAACATCAGCAGAACGGGGGCAGATGATGGGTGGCACCGGCGTCATCGACCGTTTTCTCGAGGTCTTCACCCGTTATATCGACTCTGGCTTCGGTCTGCTCAGCGGAGAAGTCGCGTTCCTCGCTACAACATTGGCGGCGATCGACATAACGCTTGCAGCCATATTCTGGAGCTGGGCTGCTGACGAGGACATCATTGCGCGGCTCGCCAAAAAGACGCTGTTCGTGGGTGTGTTCGCCTACCTCATCGGCAACTGGAACAATCTTGCACGCATCGTTTTCGAGAGCTTTTCTGGCCTTGGACTGAAGGCGTCTGGTTCCAGCCTTTCCGCGGCGGATTTCCTTAAGCCTGGCCGCCTGGCGCAGATTGGCATCGACGCTGGACGCCCGATCCTCGACTCGATTTCGGGCTTGATGGGTTACATCAGCTTCTTTGAGAATTTCGTCCAGATCGTTGTGCTGATGTTCGCCTGGATCGTGGTGTTGCTGGCTTTCTTCATCCTTGCGATCCAGCTCTTCGTGACGCTGATCGAGTTCAAGCTGACGACGCTTGCCGGCTTCGTACTGATCCCGTTCGGCCTGTTCGGCAAGACGGCATTTGCCGCCGAGCGCGTGCTCGGTAACGTCATCTCGTCAGGCGTCAAGGTGCTGGTGCTATCAGTAATTGTTGGCATCGGCTCGACTTTGTTTGCGCAATTCACCGCCGGCTTCGGCGGCAACCAGCCGACTATCGAAGATGCCATGGCGATGGTGCTGGCGGCGCTGTCCTTGTTGGGTCTCGGCATTTTCGGCCCCGGGATCGCCAACGGCATTGTCTCCGGCGGTCCGCAGCTCGGCGCAGGCGCCGCTGTTGGGACCGGTCTTGCGGCCGGCGGCATCGTCGCCGCTGGAGCGGCTGGTGCTGCGATGGGGGTAGGGGCTGCCGGCGCTGCGCTCGCAGGCTCGGCCCGCGGTAGTGCGTCGGTTGCCGCCGGTGCAGCCGCTGCTTATCGCGGGGGTGGAATTGCGGGCGTCGCGAAAGCCGGAGGTTCTGCCATCGCAGGCTCGCTCCGTCGGTCCGCTGGTGCCGGAGCATCGAATGCCTCGGAGGCAGGACAGAGTGGCCCCTCATCCGGTTCGGCATCCGCTGGCGGGCCGCCTGCGTGGGCGGCGCGCATGAAGCGTTCGCAAACCGTGAGCCATGGCGCATCCGCCGCAACCCATGCTGTCCGCTCCAGCGATCATGGCGGCGGTGGTGCTTCTGTCGATCTCTCCGAAGGTGAACGCTGATGTTTAAGAGAACTTCCGTGCGTTACGGACGAACGCCCGAACCCGAAACTCCCTATCAGAAGGCCGCGCAAGTCTGGGACGAACGCATCGGTTCGGCTCGTGTTCAAGCCAAGAATTGGCGATTGATGGCGGTCGCCTGCCTGCTGTTATCTGGCGGCCTTGCATCGGGCCTGCTTTGGCAGTCTGTTCGGGGCACTGTGACACCCTGGGTGGTGCAGGTCGACCACGTCGGTCAGGCTCAGGCCGTGGCGCCTGCGGACGGTAGTTATCAGCCAACCGATCCGCAGATCGCATTCCATCTCGCGCGCTTCATCGAGGATGTCAGAGGCATTTCTGCGGATGCGATCGTGCTGCGCCAGAACTGGCTACGTGCCTATGATTTCACCACCGACCGAGGCGCCGCGGCACTCAATGATTATGCGCGCACCAACGATCCCTTCGCCAATCTGACCAAGCAGCAGATCTCGATTGAAGTATCCAGCGTCATTCGGGCTTCGCCGACATCGTTCCGTATCGCCTGGATTCAGCGGGCCTACGAGAACGGAAGCCTGAGCGCGACCGAGCGCTGGACCGCCATCCTTACCATCGTGATTGACACGCCGCGCGACGCCGGTCGCCTGCGCAAAAACCCGCTCGGGGTCTACGTCAACGCCATCAGCTGGTCAAAGGAGTTGGGACAATGAAACCATTGCGAAAAGCTGCATTGTCGGCTCTGCTTGTTTCCACCTCATTGCTCGCTGGCTGTACCATTCCCTTAAAGCCGCCGCCGCAGATTTCCTATGACGAAGAGGCGCAACCCGCCGTCCAGATCGCCGATCCGCCAAAGCCGGTCGAAGTCGTCGAAATACCAAAACTGTTGCCGCTTCCCGGTCAGCTCAAGCCGCTACATGG